>JAIBCM010000004.1 GCA_019694135.1 Verrucomicrobiia bacterium
CGTTAACATCATTCACACCAGCTGCGCAAGTGGTAATTTCGATCCACCAGTTGTCAAGGTTGCCAACATTGCCATTGAGGTTGTCATCGGTAACATTTAAGGTCCAGGTGCCATTAGGATTTTCGCCATTAAATGCGCCCAAGCAACCTTCCGGAACTAGCTCAGTTTTTACGACATTGTCTTGGAAAGGGGTTGTTAAATCAGCAACAGCTTCCGTTGCATTGTCATACCATAATGTTCCGTCAAAAACATTGGTAGAACCACCGGCACGATCCGTTACTAGTGTTGTTGTTGTTCCTTGAGGTGAAGTTAAAGTGACGTCTAAATCACCACAGGATGTATGAGGTGTTTTGGTAAAGATTTTGATTTCACTAATACGATAAGGCAATCCGGTTACGCTGACTGTGGGATTGATCGATGCGTTATCCGGAATCGGTGTTGACACACTGTTAGTATAAGTTTTAGTGACATAAGTTGGTTTGCCGACATAAGTGGCAATATCAAGCTGAGCAGCATTAAGTGTACCAATATCTCCACCCGCGTCATCGATAACTGTTAAAGTCCAGGTGCCATTCGGATTTTCACCATTAAAAGCAGACATAGCGCCTTCTGGTTGTAAGGTTGGTTGAGGCACTAAATCAACATAATTAGCATCTGAACTGTTGGTGGCAGCTTGATCATCCCACCAAGTGCCGTCGAATACATTATCATTCGCGCCACCATTATCCGTTGTTATGGCAACTCGAGTGCCTTGAGGGGACGTAAGGTAGATATCTAAATCGTCAGCAAAAGAGTTAGTAATAGAGGTTCTTAAATTGACATCCCAAACTTTTCCGACGGCGTTGGTAATATTAAAAGTTGCCGTGTTGGTGCTAAGATCGGGAATGGGCACTGGAGCATTCACACTTGATGTGTAATAGTTAGAAATGACATTAGCCGGTTCCGTTGGCACAATTTGAGCTTGAGTGGATAAAGTTAAGCCTGCCAAGCTCGCGAGGCATGCTAACCATAGTTTTTTATAATTTTGTTTTTTCATAAATTTGTCCTTAATTTTGTTTTTCTCCTTGGTTGGGTTAAATAAGAATGGTGATACTATGCTGAGTTTAATAAAATTCGCTATACGTCATTTGGCGTAGAAGAAGAAATAGCTTAGATTCCATTTATGATAAAATCAACCCCAAATAAAAAAGCTTTTCGAGAATATGAAAAACAACCTAAGAAGAAAAAAAATCAGATGCGACTTCAGCAAGAAGCAGAACACACACTAGGACCGAAGCGTTTAACAATCGAAAAGAAAGTGAAAAAGGTGTAGATTAATAAGGATGAATGACGCCAAACTGCAATCTCAATGGTATCAAGATGCGATTATTTACGAACTGAATCTCAAGACATTTGCCGATAGTGATGGAGATGGAATAGGGGATTTTGTTGGGCTGACGCAGAAATTGGATTATTTACAGAATTTGGGAGTAACAGCGTTGTGGTTGTTGCCTTTTTACCCCTCACCATTGCGTGATGATGGATATGATATTTCGGATTATTTTTCAGTTCATCCTAGTTATGGAACATTAAAAGATTTTAAAACTTTTTTAAAAGCAGCGCATCAACGCGGGTTGCGCGTGATTACCGAGTTGGTGCTGAATCATACTTCCGATCAGCATCGATGGTTTCAGGAATCGCGTCGTGCTGAGTTTGGAACACGTTGGCGCGATTTTTATGTTTGGAGCGATTCGCCGCATGTTTACTCCGAAGCGCGAATTATTTTTAAAGATTTTGAAGCTTCAAATTGGACGTGGGATCCTGTAGGTCGAGCTTATTACTGGCATCGTTTTTATTCGCATCAACCGGATTTAAATTTTCACAATCCTGCGGTGCGCGAAATGATGTTCAAGGTGATTGACTTTTGGTTGGAGATGGGAGTCGATGGATTGCGTTTGGATGCGGTGCCTTATTTGTTTGAACGAGAGGGAACCAATTGTGAAAATTTAGAAGAAACGCATAACTTTTTAAAAGATCTGCGTGCTCATGTGGATGCTAATTTTCCTGATCGCATGTTGCTGGCGGAAGCCAATCAATGGCCGGAAGACGCGGCAAAATATTTTGGTCAGGGTGACGAATGTCATATGGCATTTCATTTTCCTTTGATGCCACGTATTTACATGGCTTTGAATCGTGAGGATCGCTACCCCATTGTGGATATTTTAGATCAGACGCCAGCGATTCCTGCAACGACGCAATGGGCGCTGTTTTTGCGTAATCACGATGAATTAACGCTGGAGATGGTGACAGATGAAGAGCGTGATTATATGTATACCGTATTTGCTAAGGATCAACGCGCGCGCATTAACTTGGGCATTCGCCGTCGCTTGGCACCTTTGTTGGGCAATAATCGTCGCAAAATTGAGTTGTTGAGCATGCTGCTACTTTCGTTGCCTGGCACTCCGATTATTTATTATGGCGATGAAATTGGGATGGGAGACAATATTTATTTAGGTGATCGCAATGGAGTGCGAACGCCGATGCAATGGAATGCAGATAAAAACGCGGGCTTTTCCAAAACTAATCCACAACAACTTTTTTTGCCGGTCATTATTGATCCAGAATATCATTACGAAACAGTTAATGTGGAAGTTCAGGAAAAAAATCTTTCTTCCTTGTTATGGTGGACGCGGCGTTTAATTGCGATGCGTAAACATTTTAAATGTTTTGGTCGCGGCAGCATTCGTTTTTTAAATTTGGATAATAATAAAGTCTTAGCCTTTACTCGAACTTATGAGGAAGAAACGATTTTGGTTTTAATTAATCTTTCGCGTTTTTTGCAGGTTGCAGAATTGCATTTGGTTGAATATGCGGGACAAATTCCTGAGGAGGTTTTTAGTCATAATCGATTGCCGATGATTCGTGAAGCGCCTTTTGTTATTACTTTAGGGCCTTACGATTGTTTTTGGTTATTACTTTCTTCTGAAAAGAAAAAAGTAATCTCGCGTTCGGTGGAGCCTTTACTTTTAGAAGATCAAGCAGATTTCGAAAGTCCGATGTTTCAACAGAAACTGGAAACACAAATTTTATCTCATTATTTGCCTGTTTGTCGTTGGTTTGGCGGTAAAGCGAAAACTATTTTTAAAATTCTTATTCATGACCAAATTTCTTTCGAAATGTCCAGTGTGAAGGATTTGGCGACTCAATTTTTCATTGTTGAGATTCTTTATACCGAAGGGTTGCCTGAATTTTTTATTGTTCCTTTGCAAATTCATACTTTGGGTGAAAAAGAGGTTATTTCTCAAATTTCGCCCTTATCCTTATTGGCTCAATGGGAAGAGGGGGAATCTAAGGGTTATTTAATTGATGCGATGGCTAATGATAGTTTTCGCCATCAATTGTTAAGTTTTATTTTAAGTCGCAAGAAATTAGAAGGCGCTAAAGGTAAATTAGTTGGCAGTTCTTCTAAAAATATTGCAACAAAATATCGTCAGGAAAAACTTCCTCAAACTTCGCAGATGTTAGAATTGGACCAAAGCAATAGCGCCTTAATTTATGGAGATAAATTTTTTCTTAAGTTGTATCGCAAAACTCAGGAGGGCGTAAATCCTGATGTTGAAATTAATCGTTATCTTAGCGATTTAGGTTTTACCCATATTCCTCGTTATGTGGGAGCTTTAGATTATGTCACGGAAAAAGGAGAAAGTTATTCATTAGCTATTTTACAAGAGTTTGTAGCAAATGAGGGTAATGCCTGGAATTATGCCCAAGGAGCGTTGGGCCGTTTTTTTGAAAGGGTCTTGGCAGATCGTGAAAATCTTCCTTATCTTTCTGAACTTGCTCCAGAAGAGCCACTCCCTGAAAGGCTCTATGTTTTATTGGAAGGTGTTTTTTTACAGCACATGCGTCTGTTAGGACAGCGCACAGCTGAATTGCATCTTGCTTTAGGACGTGAAACAGAACAGTTGGAGTTTTCTCCTGAACCTTTTACTCAACTTTATCAGCGATCGCTTTACCAATCTTTGCACGCTTCTTTGAAACGCCAGCAGCGTTTGATTGAGAAACAGTTGTCTTTTTTGGAGCAACCTATGCGTTCCGAAGCAGAAAAATTTTTGTTGATGGGTGATAAAATTAGCGCAGACCAGCAAAGACTTTTACAGAATAAAATAATCGCAAAACGCATTCGTATTCATGGCGATTATCATTTGGGGCAAGTTTTATTTACGGGAAAAGATTTTATTATCATCGATTTTGAGGGTGAGCCTGTGCGCCCAATGGGTGAGCGGCGTATGAAACGCTCACCTCTATATGATGTGGCGGGGATGTTGCGTTCATTGGATTATGTGGCGTTTGGCACTTTTTTGCAATCGCGTCTGACTTTGCCCCAGGATCGCGATTTTCTTAAAGATTACGTGTTATTTTGGACGAATTATGTGAGTGCGGCTTTTTTGGAAAGTTATTTTAAGGTGATGGGAGATTCTTCTTTGTTGCCGCAAGATTCTGATATTTTAAAATTATTATTGCGATCGTTAATTTTAGAAAAAGCTCTTTACGAAGTGGGTTATGAGTTAAATCATCGTCCACTTTGGTTTAGTATTCCACTTTTGGGCATTGAGCGATTGATGCAGTCTCAAAGTATTGTTGAAAAATTGCCACAGATTTTGAAAAATGAATTCACGCGTCAGAATTTGTGAATTTAAGAGTTTGGCGCAAAATATAAAAATATTGTTGGTTTAAAAACTATGGAATCTTTTCTTATTGAGAGCGCTCATTATTTTTCGGAAAAGGCGACGAGTTGGGTTCAAAAACTGATCCAGCTTTCCCCTTTTTTCTCTTCAAGAAATTGGTTCGAAACTTTTTCGAATCAAACCATTGTGCTTTCACTTTTAAGTTTGATAGTTGCTGCGTTGGTTATTTTTTTGGCTCATAGCTTTTATCGATGGCGATTGAGAGTGAGTAAAACGACGTGGTTCCAAAAATTTTTTGTTGCAGTGATGAAGCCAGTGTTTTTAGGGGCCTGGATTTTGGGATTTTATTACGCTTTGGCACCCTTGCTATTAAGCGTGGAAACAGCCCATCCGACGCTTCATCTTTTGCCTTTTTTTGCAGGGTTAATGAGGTTAGCGAGTTTAGTGTTGTGTTACGGGTTAGTGGTGCGCTTGGTGAGGACGGGTCTTTTATTTCTCAAAGAGCGTGCGGATCAGACTCAAAATCAGGTCGATGATTTAGTGGTAGCCTTGTTCATGAAAGTGAAAAAGGGGGTGTTCGGAGTGATTGGATTTGCTTTAATTTTGCAATATTTCAATTTTTCAAATCGGGTTGAGTGGGCGCTTCAAAAGACACTTGCGATAGTATTCATTATCATAGTTGCATGGATTTTACATCAAACGGTTTTGGTTTTTAAATCTTACTTTTTAAAACGCTATCGTTTGGATGATGCGGATAATTTTAATGCGCGAAAAATTCATACGCAATTTCAGGTTTTAGAAAAAGTAGCTTTTGTTGCTATTACCATTTTTGCAGTGGCCTCGATTTTTATGTTGTTCGAGAATTTGCGACATTTGGGTTCCAGCATTTTAGCTTCGGCAGGTGTGGTGGGTATTATTGTGGGTTTTGCGGCGCAGCGAACTTTGGCGGATCTTTTTGCGGGATTCAAAATAGCGTTGACTCAGCCAATTCGATTGGACGACGCGGTAATTTTAGAGGGAGAGTTTGGTCGCATTGAAGAAATTACTTTAACTTATGTGGTCATTAAGGTTTGGGATCAGCGCCGGTTGATTGTGCCTTTGAGTTATTTTAATGAAAAAGTATTTCAAAACTGGACAAGAAAAAGCACCGATTTAATCGGGTCGGTAATGTTTTATTTGGATTATGGCGTTCCGGTTGCCGTATTAAGAGAACAGGCTAAAAAAATTGTTGAAAAAAATCCTTTATGGAATCGTGCCGTGTTTGCATTACAAGTGACGGATTTAAGAGAAAATACCATGGAAGTTCGAATTATTGCCAGTGCTAAGGATGCGCCTAGCGCGTTTGATTTGCGATGTCATATTCGTGAAGAAATAATTGATTTTGTTACGCAGAATTATCCTCAATGTTTGCCAAAAGCTCGATGGGAAGGCGCTTGGCATAAAGACGCAGTTCCTTTCGGAATTCGTTAAGACGACCTAGTCGATCATTTTCTTTAGCTCAATAGCTAGACAGAAATTCTCAGATCATCGCTTAAAAATGACTTGGAGAAAAATTCTTAATCCTTAAAAAGAAAGTATGAATTCAAACCTAACAAAAAATATTAAATTACAGGTTGAATGTTTTATTGAAGCGCCGCGTGAACGGGTATGGGAGGCGTGGACAGATCCCATGCAAGTCAAAGAATGGCTGGGGTTGGGTGTGGCTATTGAATCGGTAAAAATAGATCCTCGCGTTGGCGGCAGGTTTTGGGTTCAGATTAGAATGGCAGATGACGAATTCTTTACCATGTCTGGAACCTATCTGGAAGTAAAACCACCCGAACGACTGGTTTATACGTTGGATTGGGAGAAGGACAACAGTGGCAAAAAGTTTGGCGAACTGGAAGGTAATGAGTCACGCGTGACAGTAATATTTCACGCGCGCGCAGAAGAAACGCAACTCGTGGTGACACACGAAAATTTACTTTCCATGGAGAGCTACGATCGTCATAAGATCGGTTGGCCCATTTGGCTGGAGCAATTGACTAAATTTATCGAAAGGGAAAACCGATAACTCTTTATGAAAACACCTTTTACCGGCGGCTGCGCGTGTGGCGCGATTCGTTACGAAGTTTCGGCGGAACCGCTTATGATGGTGCAATGTCATTGCCGCGATTGTCAATATGTGACGGGTGGCACCGGGATTTATGTCGTGGTTGTGCCCGAAAAATCTTTTCGAATAACACAGGGTCAATTGCACTATCGTTACACCGAAAGCGTGGCCATGGGTCAGCACAAACGTGGTTTTTGTGAAAAATGTGGTTCACCCTTAACCGGCGCTCAAAATCGCGAAGGCACCACGGGCATGATCGGTGTTACCGCAGCGAGTTTGGACGATCCTAGCGAATTTAAATCCCAAATGAACGTCTGGGTTTCCGACGCCCAACCTTGGACTTACCTCGATCCTGCTTTGCCGAAGTTTGAACAATATCCGAGTTCTTAGCAGTTAAGTTATGAATTTCCTCCCTGATACTTCAGTTAGATTTTTATCTAAAAATCTTGGAGCACTAACACAACGCTGTTTAATATGTCGTCTTCCAGCATATTATGATTATACAGAACAACAAAAAGATTCAATCCATGGTTTGCTTTCTATATTTTGTTCGAGGTGTGGTCATTTTCGATTACACCGCTTCGCAAAAACAGCGACATGGAATAATGTTAGTTCACGACAAATTGCAAACGCTTCAGGATATATCCGCGATAATCAAGGTTATGTCATTAATTCGGAGGCTGATGTAGAATTTCTTAAGGATTTAAAAACTCCTAGTGTTGCAGAGAAAGCTCATAAATTATTGCGAGCTTTTTCTAAGATGTTTCCTATTGCTGGGACGGTAATAGAACTTCGAACATTTCAGCTAGATAAAAGGCTTAAACATTATCTTGATATGGCTGATGAAGGTTTACCGGCAAGAGCAACTGATGATAAAATTTCAATTAATATGTTTCCATTACTTAGTTTTGCGTGGGCTGAAAATGAGATGGAATTAAAATTTTTACTTATAGAGCATCTTTGCAAGAACGTGAATTTTTTAGTGGGTGAAGATAACTATGTTAAAACAGGCGATTTTAGACCATGTTGGATGATGATTGCTCCTAAAGGTTGGGAGTATTTAGAAAGTGTAGGTTTATCAGATAGCAAAACAGGGTTTGTGGCAATGTCGTTCGATAAGTCTATGAACAAAGTATGGCAGGATGCGCTTCGACCGGCAATAGAAGATGCCGGTTATTCACCATTAAGAATTGATAAACATGAACATAACAATAAAATTGATGACGAAATTATAGCCTCTATTAGAGGAGCACGATTTGTTATATCAGATTTTACCGAAGGGCGGGGTGGGGTTTATTTTGAAGCGGGTTTTGCAGCAGGTTTAAATAAGCCTGTTATTTGGACAGTGCGAGAAGATTGGCTTAATAAGCTTCATTTCGATACTAGACAATTCAATCATATTTCATGGAATCAAAATGATCTTCCTGCATTCAAAATAGCTTTAAAAAATCGAATTGAAGCGACTTTAGGCCGTGGGCCTATTTGAATCTAAACTTAATTAAGTTTTTCTTCTTTATTTTCTATGTGGCGAAAAGGCGATGGTATTGACTTTGCTGGTTCATTTTTAGCATTTTTTAGATATGCTGTTAAGCTTGTTTTTAATTTTTCACCCCAAAATGGATCGTGAAGATCGTATACAATAACCCGAAGATGCCTTAGATCAAAAGGAACATCTTCAAGGTTTCCTGTCAAAAATACGACTGGTTTTTTTGCAGCGTGTGCTAATCCAAGCTCATAAAAAACATTCGCATTTTTTCCTGTTAAATCAGCTAAAAGTATTTTCGATTTTTGAATTTGCTCCCAAATTTGTTCGATTACAGTTCCAGTTGAAAAAAGTTCATCTGCACGAAATGGCTCCATACCAGCTTCCTTAATAGCTGGCATAAAAAGATCTTTATAATATAAATCGAACCAATGACCGAAGGGCATCATTACAAAACAAGTATCCAGAAAAGTTCTTCCCTTGCTTGCGTCTTCAGTCATTATTGATTTTGATGGAATATGTGCTCCATTGCCTGTTGGTTTTGCTTCATCCGTTGGATCAGTTAAATCTCCTGCACGAAATGCTTTCAAAAAATCTAAATTTTTAGTAAAAGTTTCTATGAATACTTTTACTCTTTCGCGGGGAATTTTAAATTCACGAACTAACGTATTCTCAAAAAATTCATCTTCTGGTAGTTTTTTGCCTTTATAAAATTCTTCAACTTTTCGAAATTCTTCAACTTTTCGAAAAGCATTAAGAAGCGCTTTTTGTCTTTGTTGTGGTGACCCTGGTGCTATAACGTCATTTCCTATTTGCCCCATAGATACAGTTGCCGCAGCACCTGAACCTTCAACAAGCCCATATTGGTTGGCTGATTTAAGTAAATCTAAAAATCGCCAATCGTTTGATTTATTGAAGCCAACAGCTTTAGAAAGCATATCAGCTTTCATTGGATTGCCTGCGTTTTGTTGTTCAATGGCTTTAGGAATTTCGATTGCTTGTTCGAGCGTATTTTTTGGAAAAGTCCAGTTGGCTTTCGTTGATATTTTAGAAATACTACGACGTTTTGTTTGTTGAGCCATAACTGAAGGATTGTCATTATTAGAATTTTGAGTTTTAAGTCTACTCTTCATCACGTAAATTTTATAGCTTAACAATGAACATTTAAAGTTAAAATTATTCTCCTTATCTTTATTTTAAAATTTTTGTTAAAAATAAATTATTCCATACTAATTAGGCAAAAAGCTTTAAACCTGATCCGGAATTTCGGGTTCGACGAGTTGGGTGAGGAGGGTTAAGGATTCTTGCCAGCCGAGGTAGCAGGCTTCGGCGGGAATCATGGCCGGGATTCCTTCTTGTGTGATGTTGAGTTCGGTGCCGCAAAAGACTTCTTTTAAAGAGACGGTGGTAATCATTTCGCCAGGAAGGTTGGGATCGTCGAATTGGTCGGTGTAGCGAATCCGTTCGTTGGGTTTGAGTTCTAGGTAGGTTCCGCCGAAGGAGTGACTTTTTCCGGTGGAGAAGTTGGTAAAGTGCATTTTGTAAGAGCCGCCGACTTTGGCGTCCATGTGATGAATTTTTGCTGTGAATCCGTGAGGTGGCAGCCATTTGACCATGGCTTCAGGGTCGATGAAGGCGCGAAAGACGCGTTCAGGTTTAGCGCGGAGAACTCGGTGAAATCGAACCGTATTGGTTGTGCTCATAATTGATGTTGTTGCATTATAAACCCAAGAAACAAATTCGTCACTCCTTTAGTCAAGGCGCTTTAGCGCGCAGGGCTGAATCTATTTCAGCATAAAGTTGGCTTAAGCGACTTTTTCCTTTTTTCCCTTTTTCTCCCTTAGGTTGAACCGGCATGTGTTTTAGAAAATGGTAAACTTCAGGAGTGGCTTTTTCAATGGCGTGACGAATGATTGGATCGCTCATATTAGATTTGTTATCGGCGGCAGTTGTTTCAAGAGCGAGCGCGGCGTAGGCGAGAGGCCCAAGCACGTGTCTTGCCTGATCGACACTGGGCAGATCGGTGTGGGTGTAGGCAACGGCCGCCGTCAACATAGCGGCGCGCGCGGCATATTTTGCAGCGGGTTGATCCGCTTCTTTGCTGGCTGAGTGAGCCGCCCAGGCCAGGGTGCGAAGGGTCTTATCGCGTTTTCTGCCACGTCCAAAGGCGCGACCTCCTTCAATGGCTTCGCGAGGTCGCTTATCCGTCGGAAAGCGGTCTTCAAACACCGAAAGTGCTTGTTCGGCGCAGTCGGCAGCCCACAAAGCGATCGGTCGTAGTAATTCTTGTTCTTGTGTGGAATTTCCAAGAGAAGTTTTCTCCATTCCATTATTTTAATCCGAAATTGTTTATAAGAGCAATCTAGTTGAATCATTCATTGGAGTGCGTTTGCAGATAAGAGTTGAAGATGCTTTACTCGCGATATGGCACAATCTTATCCCACAATTATTTCTGGTCTTCGTAGCCCTTTTGATCAAATTCAAGGCATTGTTTATTTCGGGCGGATGTTAGATAAAATTCGGCTCATGGCTGCGGGGAAGTTGCCTGAGGGATGGCACGCGGCGCGAGGCGTGAATATGAAGGGAAGTTTTGATTGGCGTTGTTGCCAGTTTTTGCAGGTGGATTATGCCAAGTTGGAAGCGGAGACGCTCAAGGGCGATAAATCCGATGAGGAATTGCTCGAATGGGCGTTTACTCAAAGCCGAAAGCCGAGTGAAGAAGAAATTGAAGTCTGGAATGGGTTTATGACCAAGCGCGGTTGGCGCGATGCCGGCACGCAGCGATTGAATGAGCGACTTGCAGAAATCGGATTACCACCGGGCACGGTGCAGACGATGTTTGAGTTTATTGATCTTGATGAAGGTCGGTTGAAGCTGAATTCATGAAATTTGTTTATAGTTAAATAAAAGATCTGAATCGTAATGTTTAACTATTAAAGAAATCTGGATCCCCGGGTCAAGCCCGAGGATGACAGAAAATAGGACTTGGATTTCTGGAATCGAGCTAGAGGATGACACCATCTAAATCAAGTTGTTAGGTCTAAGAAGAGATTAACCAAGGACGAAAAAGGCGTGTGATAAGGGGCATGACGATCCAGGTGAGGCATAAGACCATGCCTAAAGAAAAAATAAGAGAGTGACTCAGGAATGATGACGTAAAAATATGGGCGCCTTGCAGAAAAGAGATGGCGAGACTTGTGGGATAAACGCCGATTAGAGTGATGATAGCCATTTTCCATCGAGGTGGTGGTTTTTGATTGGCGCGAAACCAAGCTTCCAGTCCGCAGAGTTTTCGCGACGTGGGTTCTCCTTCTGTCATGGGTTTCACGCGCGTTTCCCATTCTTGAAACAGGGGCGAGGCATAAAAATCGTCGCGCTCCGCTTCACTAGTAAACGTGCGAAGAATTCCATATTCGCGCGTGCTCGATCCGGGCGGTGGAATCAGCAGGTTGGCGCCCAAGACGCTTTTATGATTAAAAGAAGCTTGGAAAAATTCCCGAAGCGCTTGTTGAAATTCGGCTTCGTATTCTGGTTTGACGCGGCGCGTGATGGCTATGTGAATCGGCATGTTAAAAATTAAAATAACACGCTTTTTCTTAAAAGAAGAAATTATACAAAAACTTTGCTTGAGGGCGCTAAGGGTTAAAAATTTGTCGTATTTAATATAAAAATCTTTGACTGATATAATTATGTCATATAAAGACATAATTATGTCAGTCATTAAATCGGCTAAATCTATTTCCCGATCTTCCTCAAAATCTTCCTTCAAATCTTCTTCTAGGTCTTCTTCTAGATCTTCCTCCGAATATTCCTCGAGATATTCCTCGGGATTTGCCTCCACATCTTCTTCCAGATTTTCCTCGCGATCTTTTTCTCCTCAATCTTTTGTGGCGTTGCGGCGTGCGGTGAAGGGGTGGTCGCAAATGATGTTGTCGAATCGATCTGGCGTGCCGCGAACAACGATTAGCGCGATTGAAGGGGATAAGCTGGCGCCATCGGTTGCTACGGCCTTGGCTTTGGCGCGAGCATTGGAATGTTCTGTGGAAGAGCTATTTGGAGGGGTTGATCGGGAGACGAGCAGTTCTTTATCGCATTGGGCTTGGATGCCACGGGGCGAGTCGTCTCGTTATTGGGAGGCGGAGGTAAGTGGGCGCCGTTTGCTTTATCCAGTGGAAGGGCTTTTTTTGAATGCGATTTCACATGACGGGGTTTGGCAAAGTGGGGTGGAGCGAGGGACGAAAAATGTTTTGGCGGAGAATACGTTGGTCATGGCTTGTTGCGACCCTGCGGCGGGTTTGTTGGCTTCAGAGTATGCGCGAGTCAGTGGGTTTCGTTTGATTATTTTTTCGCGTGGGGGGAGTGAGGCGTTGGATTTGTTGAAGCGTGGTTTGGTGCATGTGGCGGGGTTGCATCGTTCGACTCAGGAGCAGCCGGATCGAAATGAGGAGACGGTTCGTGATAGACTTGGTGATAATTTTCAATTAGTGCGCGCGGTGCAGTGGCAAGAGGGATTGGTTTTGGGGGCCGAAAATCATGTGCGTTCGGCGCGCTCTGCAGTGAAGCAAGCGCGACGTTGGGCGTTGCGAGAGAAGGGATCGGCTGCGCGGGAGTGTTTAGATGAATTGTTTGACGGCAAATCTGTTTCGGGGCGAACGGTGCGCAGTCATTCTGCTGTGGTGGAAGCTGTGCGAGGAGGTTGGGCAGATGCGGGCGTGTGTGTGCAGTTAGGAGCTGAGGAGGCGGGGCTTAATTTTTTACCGGTTCGCATGGAGTTTTTGGATTTTTGTTTTGAGAATTCGTTAGCGCGTGATGCGCGCGTTTTGGCGTTAATTCGTCTTTTGAGAAGTCGCGATTATCGAGGCTTGATCAGTGAATTACCCGGTTACGATGCGCGGTTGACGGGGGAGTTTATCAATTGAAATATATGAAAAAACTGGTTTTCTTTTTGTTGTGTTTGACTGTGACGAATTTGCCGGCAGCAGAGATAAAAGTTGCGGCTGCTTCGGATCTAAAATTTGCTTTGGATGAATTGGTGGCCGAGTTTCAAGCCAAACATTCCGAGATTAAAGTGAGTGTGACATATGGGTCGTCTGGTAATTTTTTTGCGCAGTTACAAAATCAAGCGCCGTTTGATCTTTATTTTTCGGCTGACATAGCATATCCCAAAAAACTTGTTGCGGCCGGTTTAGCTTTGGAGAATCATGTTTTTTCTTACGCGGTGGGTCGATTGGTTGTGTGGGTGCCCAATCAATCTTCGATTGAGGTGAAAAAAATGGGCATGAAGTCATTACTTGAACCGGCTGTGAAAAAGGTGGCGATTGCCAATCCGAAACATGCTCCTTATGGGGTGGCGGCTAGGGCGGCGATGCAATCGTTAAAGGTTTACGATGCGGTGAAGATGAAATTGGTTTATGGTGAAAATATTGCGCAGACGGCGCAATTTATTCAGAGTGGCGCGGCTGATATTGGAGTCATTGCTTTATCTTTGGCGATTGTTCCACAAATGAGTGATAAAGGTCGTTATTGGGAGGTGCCACTGGAAGCTTATCCCAAAATGGAACAAGGGGGGATAATTTTAAATTGGACCACGGATGTGAATGCTAGCCGGACTTTTCGCGATTTTGTGTTGGGTGATCATGGGCGCGAAGTTTTGAAGCGCTACGGATTTTTCTTGTCGAAAAAATAGATATGGATTGGGCAGCAATTGGTTTAAGTGTGCGACTTTCTGCATGTAGCACTTTTATTTTGATGCTATTAGGTTTGCCTTTGGCTTACTGGTTAGTCAATACGCGGTGGCGCGGGAAATTTTTTATTGAAGCAATGGTGGCTTTGCCGATTGTGTTGCCGCCTACGGTTTTGGGATTTTATGTGTTGATGGCGATTGGGCCGATGAGTCCGCTGGGTCGATGGTATGAAGGGGTTTTTGGTAATCGATTGCCTTTTACTTTTCAAGGGTTGTTGGTGGCATCGGTTTTTTACAGTTTGCCGTTTGCGGTGCAACCTTTTGCGAGTGGCTTTGCAGGGGTGAATCGGCGGGTTTTGGAGTCGGCATGGTGTTTGGGCGCGGGGCCGTTTCATGCTTTTTTTCGAGTGGCGTTGCCTTTGGCGTGGCCCGGAGTTTTAGCGGGTATGGTGTTGAGTTTTGCGCATACGATGGGTGAGTTTGGTGTGGTGTTAATGATCGGTGGTAATATTCCTGGAGTGACACGCACGGTGTCGATTTCGATTTATGATGAGGTGCAATCGCTGAATTACGCAGCAGCGAATCAGACGTCATTACTTTTACTGATTTTTTCTTTTGTTGTTCTGGTGATGGTTTATGCGTTGCAGCGCCGGACGATTCACATTTGGCCTGCAGGTTGATTGGGAGAAGACTAATCCATTTTGCCCATGCGTCCGAATTGAAAATCTTCAAAAGCTTGTTGTATTTCGGCGCGGCTATTCATGACAAAAGGGCCGTGACCTACGATGGGTTCGTGGAATGGTTCGCCACTCATGATCAGGAGATGAGCATTGGCACTGGCTTTTAGAAAAATGCCGGTTCCTTGCGATTCGAAGATCGCTAAATCGCCTTCTTGTGCGATGGTTTTTTCGTTATTGATTTCGACTTGGCCATTTAATACGAAGAAGGCTGTGGTATGATCGTTAGAAATAGGAAATTCTGCAGAGTGATCGCCGCGAAGGATGATATCCCATAGATTGATCGGAGAAAAAGTTTTAGCAGGCCCTTTTTTTTCAGAAAATTCTCCGGCAATGATGCGAACTGTTCCAGCTTGGTTGGGAAGAGAAACTGTGGGGATTTGATCTTTCAATAAAGTTTGATAGCCGGGTTTGGTGTTTTTGTCTTTTGCTCGTAAGTTGACCCAGAGTTGGATCACTTGAAAAAGGCCGCCACTTTCTGTGAATGCTGGAGAATGAAACTCTTCGTGGATGATGCCACGACCTGCGGTCATCCATTGCACGTCGCCCGGACCGATTTTCCCACCGCCACCACTCGAATCGCGATGTTCGAGTTCGCCTTGATAAGTAATGGTGACTGTCTCAAATCCTTTATGCGGATGAGCACCCACGCCACGACGTTCGTGGCTTGGTGAGAATTGGTAAGGAGCAGCGTAATCAAGAAGTAAAAAGGGACTAAGTTCTTGACCAAGATCGTTGTAAGTGAACACGGATCGAACGGGGAATCCGTTGCCGACCCAATGTATGTCGGAGCTGTGATGAATGCGTCGCAATTTTTTCATGATAAAGTAGTTTACCCATTTTTCCTGAAGTTGTGAAGGTTTGTGATGACAACTTTTGTTTTGATAAAGGGTAAAAAATCTTGCGAGTTAATGTTTGTTGGCTAAACTTTTACTTATTGTTCAAATAATTCTATTATCAACCCAGAAAAACAAAGGAAAACTATGAAAAAT
This sequence comes from Verrucomicrobiia bacterium, assembly GCA_019694135.1. Classification (NCBI taxonomy): domain Bacteria; kingdom Pseudomonadati; phylum Verrucomicrobiota; class Verrucomicrobiia; species Verrucomicrobiia bacterium. The sequence continues at coordinate 15,655 of JAIBCM010000004.1, forward strand.
ACTAAGTTCTATGTTTGTTCTACTTTAATTGCGGCGACTTTATCTTTAGCACCTTTGGTCCAAGGCGAAAGTGAAACGAATGCGGCCAAGATGGATTCGAAAATGGAAGAGATGATGAAAAAGGCTGAGGAGATGGGCAAGCCAGGTGAAGGACATCAAGTTTTGGAACCTTTAATTGGCGATTGGGAAGTGGAGGCGAAATGTTGGATGAACCCTGGAGAGGCTCCCCAAATTTCAAAGGGCAGTGCAAAAGCGATGTGGATTATGGGTGGTCGTTTTGTGCAAGAAGATTTTGATGGAGAAATGATGGGAAAACCGTTTCATGGCATGAGTCTAGCGGGTTATGATAACATGAATCAAAAATATCAAAGTGTGTGGATTGATGATATGAGCACGGCGATTTTTACCAGTGAAGGAACTGCGGGAGAAGAGGGTAAAGTGCTCACATTTACCAGTACGATGGATTGTCCCATGACAGGAGAAAAAGATCTACCCGTAAAACAAGTCATTCGCATTATTAGCAACGATAAACATACTTTTGAAATGTATGATCTTCGTAAGACTGATAACAATAAGACGATGGAGTTAACTTATACTCGCAAACAATAAAGGTTCTAAAATTTAGCCAATGCGCGAATGCTTGATAGCATTCGCGTTTTTTTTTATTTTTTTCTTTTTAAAAATGATAGCCAACGATTGATTTTTTAAATCATTACTTTAAGTGATATAAGAAATCATGCTTAGTTTTAAATTAGCCAATCATTCTCATTTAGGAACGCTTTTGATTTTAACGCGTGAGTACTATCTTCATGACGGACACGAATTTTCTGAAAGCAAGGTGCAAGGGGCATTAAAAGAGATTTTTAACAATAGCACATTGGGTAAAGTGTGGATGATTGCCTGGAACGAGGAAATGGTGGGCTATTTGATTTTGACATTTGGATTTAGTGTTGAGTTTGGTGGAAGAGATGCGTATGTGGATGAGTTTTATATTCGGGAGGCTTATCGCAGTAAGGGATTGGGTAGAAAAGCGATTGAGTTTGTCGAGGAAACCGCAAAAAAATTAGGGGTTAAAGCCATTCATTTGGAAGTGAATCGCAACAATAAAAATGCGCAGGAAGTTTATCGTAAATTAGATTTTCAAGACCGAGATTATTATTTGATGACGCGGTTATTGGAATAAATTTTTTTGCCCGCGAATCACGCGAAAAGACGCGAATAAAGAAAGGGCTTATTAAATGAGACGTTTAACCAGTTACGAGTTGCTAGTCACCCCAGCCCGCATTGCTGCGCAAAGCGCTGCTGGCGAGGGTCACTAAAATTACCACTCCAAGGTTACATTTCCTAAGCGATTCAAAATTTCCTGTGTGACGCGTTTTTCATCGTTTTCAGTTGGAGCTTGAAAGGTAACACTCCATCGCACGTAAGCGCCGGCATCATCCCAGGGCACCGTAGAGATGCATTTTTCAGTGATGAGCCATTGTGAGAAATCTTCAGCTGTTGCAAAAGTGATTTTTCCTTGCGCTGAAGTTGCTGCTTTGGGTGCTTTCACATAAAGAAAGAAAGAGCCTTTGGGTTTACGCGCTTGAAAGCCGAGTTTTTGTAAGGTAGCAACGAGCAAGTCCATTCTTCGGGAATATTTTTTAGCAATTTCTTGAGTAATTTCCGGATGATCAAAAGCGTAAGCGGTGGCGTGTTGAACGGCTAAAAATTGACCGGAATCAGTGTTGTCTTTTACATCCCCGTAGGCGCGAACAAGTTTTTCGTTACCGGCTACGAAACCGCACCGCCAACCGGTCATGTTAAAGTTTTTGCTAGCGGAATGCAGTTCAATGCCCACTTCTTTTGCACCGGGCATGGATAAAAAGCTCAACGGTGTTCCTTCAAAAACTAAAGCAGCGTATGCAAAATCGTGAATGACGATAATTTTATTTTCTTGAGCAAATTCGATAACCTTTTTGAAAAATTCAGGAGTCGCGCTTGCGCCGGTCGGATTATTGGGATAGTTGATGACCAGAGTTTTTGCTCGCTTCAAAATATCAACAGGAATGGAATCAAGGTTGGGTAGGAAATGATTTTCTTCCGTAAGTTTTAAATTGTAAACTTCGCCGCCGTAATATTTAGCATGGGTGCCAAAGATGGGATAACCTGGCGTTGTCATGAGCGCAACATCGCCGGGGTTAATAAAGCAGGCTGGTAAAATAGAAAGCGCAGCTTTGCTACCGATGGAGTGAATGACTTCTTTTTCAGGATCGATCGTAGCGCCACAAACATTTTTAAGATAGCTCGCCGCGGCCTGTTTCAGTACTGCATCGCCATTATCGGCATAGCCACGATTTTCGGGTTTTAGCGCTTCGCCATGCAGGGTTTTTATCACTTCGGAAAAAGCCATTTCATCCGGTTCGCCAACCCCGAGATCGAGAAGTTCCACTTCAGGATGTTTCGCGCGCGCCGATGCTTTTGCGCGTTTGATTTTTTCAAATTTATAAATAGCGGTGCTTTTGCCGTAATTTTTTCCGCCAATGCGTTCTGCAAATAAGTCTTGAATATAACTGTCTTCCATTTAACAGGCTCTAGAGAAAATAGAGAAAATTTAAAATAAAAATTGACGTAAATTAAATGGTGATCTAGAAAATATTCAATTCATGACGAATCAAGCAAACAAACTTGGTGGTCTAATTACAAGAAAAGATTTTATCTTTTATTCTCTTAGTGGATTTCTTTTTACCTGTCTTCCTGCTTTTTTGAAACAGTCGTCGCGTTTGAAAGCAAAACAACATTTTTCAATTAAACCGATTTCGGGCGTTCATTATAAACCTTCTTTTCTGGCTTTTTGTAAGAGAGCTAAATTTTCTTCGGTTAAACAAGCCATTACCGCTGTTAAAAATGATAAAATTCCTTTTGAAATTAGTCATGAAACATAAGTAAACGACTTTTAACCTCTCCAAACCATTTCACTGAAGCTTTATTAGTCTTGAAATGGGCGAGAGGGTGCCCCCGGGAATAAAAACCCGGGGGATTTTTAAAAAAAATGAAAACGCATCCTTCCTTCCGAAAACGTCGAGGAAAGCTTTCTTATCCTAAAAATGAAATTAGCGTAACCTGGCAAGCCATTACTGCTTTGATTAAAAGTAATGAAATAGCGGAGGCGTTGGCAGAACTTGATTCCTTAGCTCAACAAAGCGCAACTCCTGAAGTTCGATCACAAATTTTGGCTTTGGTAGGCGATTGTGAATTTAAGCGTAGCAAATATGAAGCGGCTCAAAAGGTTTATGAGTCAGCATTTCAATTGGTTTCTGGAACTTATTATGAATGGTTGCGACCGGCTTTAGGAAAGATCAGAGCTTTTTTAGCGAATTATCAAGTCCAAGAAGCTTATGATTATTCTCAAAAAACACTTTCTTTAGCTCAAGAGAAAAGCGAGGCATTTCAGGCTTATGTCAGTCAACTTACGTTGACTTCCCAAACTATTACTGTTCCGCTTCGCCCAGTTAATCCAGCCAGTGTTGCTTATCGGATTGGCTGTTGTTTTCGTGAGAAAGGGGAAAATGAAAAAGCAAAGGAATTTTTCACAAGAGCAGTGGAAATTAATCCTAACCAGGCCATTCCATCTCAAATTCAATTAGCTGAAATTGAGTTGAGAAATCATCCTCAATCGGCTTTGGATTTGGCTCTGGTTGCTATTAAATCAGGTCAAGGCAAAGCCAAAACGATCGCTGCATGGCCCATTTTGATTCGTGCCTTGGTCAAATTAAATCAGCCCTTTACTGATTCTTATCTTAATATTTTAGCGCAAGCCACGCCCACGTTGCGATCACGCGCGATGCTGATGATTGTGCGAGAGTTGCGCCGTTTTCAGCGACGAGAATGGCAGGTTTTGGCTGATCGTTGGTTGCAAGAAGATGGGGCGCAAGATTCTAGTGTGGCGGCGGAGATGCAAGAAATGATTTTGTCCACAGAAAAACAAGCCGTGGATGTGACCGCGCAACGGGTTGAAAAAGCCAAAGCATTGTTGCAAACGCCAAATCTTTGTCCACGCGAATGGATCACAGCCGCGAAAACGATTGTCGAAACTTCTTGTCGCTTGAATTTGGCATTTGATCTGGAAGGTTTAATGGGGCAAGCCACAAATTTATTTGATCCGGAAAAAATGTCTATCATTCGACACAGCATCGCGCGCTCCTGTTTTTTGGGAGATCGGGCGGATTTAGCAAGGCCTTTATTGGAACAAAATTTAGCTACTGTTTCATCGCAACATTCGCTCTGGGGCAAGACCGTTTGGTCATTGGCTCAATTATCGGAAGCGGCAGAAGATTATTCGTTAGCGGCTTATTATTATTTCAAACTGGCTCAACAATCTTCCCAAGCACTTCGCTTTCGTCTCATGGCGCGTTTAAGTTGGTGCGAGTGTTTGATTGAAACGGGCGATTCTGTGGCGTTGCAAGCAGCTCAACCCGAAATTGAAAATTTACTGGCGCAAACCCAAGACTTTAGCTTGCTCATGGATTTTGCGAGAAAACTTCGTTTTGTGCGAGGTCCACTGCAAAATTTGGCCAAACCACTTTTCCTGAAAGGGGAGACGATGGCTAGAGAAACGTTTCAGAAAAGTTCTTCGCCAAACTATGCCGTGAAAATTTTGAATCATCTCACACGTCGGCAAGTGGATTTTAATCATTTTGACCAAACCCTTGCACTTTGGCATTCCTTAACACCAGAAAAGAAACAATGGCTTTGGAGCGATAAAATCGAATATTGGGATTATCTCTCTTACGTTTTTTCGGCTTATGTTGTAACCAAACAAGCCAAACTTGGAAAGGCTTTAGCTCAGAACTATCTCGAAAATCCCTCCACACCTGTTAATGGCATCGGATCTTTAGGAGTTTCTTATGGTCTTTATCAACTCAATCAAGGTAACCAGCAAGAAGCTTTTCTATGGTTTGAAAAAGTGGCCGTTTCGGGTTTTAGTGCAGGTCGGGCCGCCTATGCCCACTACTGGCTGGCTTTGCGAGCGTTCAAACAAAACAATTTGGCTGAAGCCAATCGGCAAAGTCAGCGATTGCTTGCGATTTTGCCGCCGCGTTTTGGCCAACTCAAAGAAAAAGCCCTAGGCGCCTGCGCGCTTTTAATCCAAAAACAACTCAATCGTGAAGCAGCTATTTTGGCCGCTCCGGATCAAGAAAAATATATTCGCGCTCAATGGCATCGGGTGACTTCCGATTTAGAACGCTTATGAAATTTCGTCTCTTATTCTTTTTGCTAATAAGTTTTTTACTCCCTTTCTTTCTTCTTGCGGAAAAGGGCGATGTCCCAATCACAGCCACCGACACCAGTAGCGATGCTGGCACGCGAGAAAGCACTAAAACTTTGAAAATGGTTTATAAAGGAGAATCTCGAACGGCTAAGCTCGAAATTGCAGATAGCGGTTACGAAGAAAATGAGCCTCACTGGTATGGAGATGGCGTTGATGGCTCGCCTGGATCTTTAATTGCCACCTTCGAAGGCAGCAGTAGCACAACCGCTATGATCCATAGCGACGACCCCCCACGCGATGGCGAGGTTAATATTGAACTGGTGCCGGAAGGGGAAAAGAAGCTGTCATTAGGGGCAGAAATCAAATCAGTAAAAGACATTATGGATCAAATGAATTTATATAGTATAGAGCGCTATAAGAAAAAAATTGTGGAATTAAGTGGAGATATAGAAATAAGTCGTAAAAAAGTTGATTACTATGATAATGGGGAAAAAATTGGTGACTTTGTTAAACTAGAAGGATGTATTACTTTTCATATTATAGGACAAAAAACAGGTGAATTACTTAAATGGCCTACTCCAATTCCGACGGTTTATTTTGTGATTGAAGCTGAGTTTGGTGGCTTGAACAGCGTCATTTGCCTGAATGGAGAATACGATGAGTCAAAAATGAATCCATGGCTTCATCCGGTTAACGCATCATTGCAAGCAAACACCTCCATTTCATTAGCGGTTGAATTTCAATTTGATCCCTTAAAAATAGTTCAATTAGATGCCGGAGTAAAAGGCTCAGCCTCTATGGAGGCAACAGGTAATTATTGGAGTGAGCCTTCTTCAAAAATAATTTGGGGACAAACAAAAGCCTCTATGCAAAATCTTTGTGGCGAAGTTTTTGCAAAGCTGAAAATTTTAGAGACTAAAGAGATAAAGTTCACTTTTTGGAATGATTGTATTGATGATTTCTATCCTCATTGGGATAGCGGTAAAATGATTGTGTATTCGTTTAATTAAATTGTGAACCGACAAGCAACTATTTTTGTTGTAGCTATCATTGTGATAGCAAGCTTCTTAATAAGAAGTTTGTATAAACCTTGCAATTTTGTCGCTGATAACAAAAAGTTTAAGATTACAATCAATGTTTATAAGCCGCCTATTGTGATAGAAAATACAGAAATCCAGAATCATGTAAAAATTCCTGATTGGTTAAAAACAGTTCAATTTTTTTTGGCTCCCACTAATATCACTTTTAAAGAATGGAGCAATTTAGTAACAGCAGAATATTTCAATTCAGCTCAGCTAAGTGAAGAAGACTATAAGCAACAAAAAAAACTGCCATTTAAAAAAAGAACTGATGAATTTTCGCGAAAAAGTTATTTTTATGCGATTCAAATTTCCTACCAACGCGAGAAGCTTTTGGCTGTCAGGGAGGCCTACGGTGCGTATAAAGAAATGCCTTCAACACCAGTTAGTTCTTTTACATTTTTTCGCTATCACGAAGGCAAGTGGTTGCTGCATCTTTATGATGTTCCAGGTGAAGAATGGTTTAAGCTTTTTCCCATTACATCACTAGAAAAGATGCAATCTTTATTAAAGGCGGGCTCAGGCCGTGTGGGCCCCAAAGGATATTTTGAGCCTAATTAATTTATGAAAATAAATTGGCCGCTTCTTTTAATAGGCCTCATTTTTTTATTAGTAGGCATTTCAATGGTTATTCAATCATTGATTTATTTTTTTCGTGGGCTAGCGAGTTTTCATTGGAATCAAATTCAAGGGAGAATAACTCGATCCAAAATTATCATTGAACAGCCTAGCGCTCGAAAAGCGCCAAGTTACCGATGGGATTTAGAGTATTCTTATGAAGTGAGTGGTAAAACTTATTTTGCTAAAAATTATCGTCAAAATCCAAATGTTATTTCTTCTATTAATTTCTATCAAAAATTGGTTGATGCGAACCCTGTTAATGCTTTGGTCCAAGTTTTTTACCACCCAAGTTATCCTCAAAAAGCGGTTTTAAAACCAGGATTGGATTGGCAATGGTTTGTTTATTTTATTTCGTCTTTTATTTGTGTTGCGTTGGGTATATTTTTATTAATGCAAACTGCTTCCCTGAAAAATGCTAGCTTTCAAATTAGCCTTTGATTTATCAAATTGCATCTCATGAAATTAATATTTTGGTTATTTTTTCTTTTCCATTATTTGTGTGTGTCAGCAACTAATGAGTTTTACACTATTGAAACACCTTCAAAAAAATTTGAAGTTCAACTCATTACTTATTCTCCACCGCTTCTTACCGAAAAAGGGGAGATTAAAGGGCAAACACCAGAATGGTATGGGACTTTTTTAAAAACTGACATTCGACGATCAGCATCGTATAAAGATTATTTATCTTCATTGTCTCAAGAGAGAATCAATTTTTTAAAGATTACCAAGGAAAAATATGAAAAAGGTAAAAAATATGCCTTGGAAAAAAAATCTCGTTTTACGGAAAATCAAAGTATTTTTTATGAGGTGAGATTTCGAGAAAAAAATGATATCACCAGCTTTGTAGCCTCGCTTGACGAAAAACTGGTAGAGCAGATGCCCACGAATTCTATTCAGTTGAATTATTCCATTTATGTAAAAAGAAATGGCCAATGGTTAGCTCACTTTGTGCCGCTTAAACATGATTTTTGGAAATTTCCTATATCCGATTTAGAACGATTGAAAAAAATAATTAAAACTGGAAAAGCGAAGGTTGCTTTTGATGGAAAATTCCAGGCAGTGGATAGCTTATGAACAAATTTTTCATAATTTTAATTCTTAGTTTATTGTTTTCAGGATGCTCAAAGGGGCCTTTCCAGACTATCAGCACACCTAAAATTGATAAGTTAACCGAATTGATTAAGCATCATCCCAATGAAGCATGGCACTACAAAGAACGAGCATATTGTTATGCCATTTTAGGTTTGAAGCAACAGGCTATTAAGGATGTTAATATCGCGTTAAAGTTAGCGCCAGAAAATGCACCTCTCCATAGTCAAATGGGTTGGGCACTCTTTAATGCTGGCGCTTTTAAACTTGCTCTTAAAACTTGGGAAAAAGCCGCAGAGTTATCCGACTTTCAAAATTTATATGATTATTATGCTTTGGCTATTGGGCATTGGGCAAATGGCGATGACTTGGAAGCTATGAAATTTTATGATGAAACCGCTAAGAAAGATTCAGACTTTGGAGAATGGCTAACTTTGGAGGAAAAAACGAAGCATTGGACTCGTAAAGAAAAAGAAGCCATCTATCGTATTTATGAAATGTGGCGAAAAAGTTATCGTTTAAAACCCTATTTACAAAAATTATCTTAACTTGCTATGAACCTGCCAATTGGTTTACTCGAAAATCCAATTTCGTGGATTATTATTTTTCTAATTGTTGTTGGACTTGTCATCTTGAGTGCGATCAACACACCGAAACGAGGTTGGAATGTCTTAGCAGAAAAATTTAGGGCGGGGATGAAACCGGATGGAGCAAAAATTACGCAAATTACGGGTGTGATGAATGGTCGGAAACTTTATCCTAAAGGATTGTTGGCCTTAATCTCCGAAGAAGGAATTTATTTAACCACAGGCTTTCCTTATGCTTGGACTCATCCGCCGCTTTTTATGAAGTGGTCTGAGATGACGGGTTACAAAGAAAATCGCGTGGGTGAAGTGGGCTTTAATCTTCAGGCGACGGTGTGTTATGCGGATAAAAAGTTGGAGTTGGAGTTGCCGATTAAGTTAAGTGATGAGTTTAAGGAAAAGGCCGGTATTCAACTCATGGCGTGAATGCATTTCTTTGATGGGTAAATCGAGGCTTGCCTATTAGTGGCTTTCGTAGTTCTTTATCCGGGTGAAATTAATTCGAAGCGCAAAAAAGATGCAACAACTGGCCGCTCGTGGCAAGCGCGATGGTAAGCGAATCGTGCTGGTGCCGACGATGGGGGCGTTGCATAAGGGGCATGTGAGTTTGATTCGGCGCGCGAGAAAGCTGGGGGATTGGGTGGTGGTGAGTATTTATGTGAATGCCACGCAGTTTGGACGGCGCGAAGATTTTTCGAAGTATCCTCGGACTTTGGCAAGGGATTTGGAGTTGTGTCGCGAGGAAAAGGTAGATTTTGTGTTTGCTCCAAAAAATTTGTATGAGAAGGATCATTCGACTTGGGTGGAAGAGAAAGTAATTTCTCAAGATCGGTGTGGACGAAGTCGGCCGAATTTGTTTCGTGGAGTGACGACGGTGGTGTCAAAATTATTTCATTTAGTTCAACCGGATGTAGCAGTTTTTGGTCAAAAGGATGCGCAACAGGGTGAGGTGGTGGCGCAAATGGTGCGAGATTTGAATTTTCCAATAAAAATTGTGATGGCGTCTACGTTTCGGGAAAAAGACGGTTTGGCGATGAGTTCTCGTAATCGTTATTTATCAGTTAAAGAAAGGAGAATCGCACCGCAATTGTTTCAGATTTTAAAGCAAGCAGCGAAGTTGAAAAGAGGGCGAAGAGAGGTTTTTGCGTATGAAGCTCTACGAAAGGCGGGGCTCCGAGTGGATTATGTTGAGGAAGTCAATCAAAGATTGTGTGCGGCAGTTTGGCTGGGCAAAACACGATTGATTGATAATGTTTCCGTTACGTGATAGATTATAGGAAGCGAATTTTTTGGGCATGAAATTAATTGTATTTTTTTGGGTCTTTGTATTTTTCGGATGGTGTTACGGGTTCGGGGAAATTTATTCGCTCAATCAAAATGGTCAAACCCATCATTATCTTTTAGCTGAAGATGAAGTTTATGCAGAGGCTGCAAGCTTTAAAAGTTCGCGTCTTTTATTGAGGCGTTTAGCGGAATATTGGCCTCAGGCTACGGTGCTTGAGGAATATGATGAGGCGGCGTTAATACGATTACCTTCGTATCAAAATGCTAAAGGTATGATGGATTGGCAAACGGTTCACAAATCGACTGGAATTGAATTTTTTCCTGTGCTTTATGCTCAAGATAAGAAAGGGGTGGTTCGAAATGAAAAGACACGATTTTTTGCTAGTGCCAAAGTGGTAGTGAGCCTTCGCTCTCGAAAAAAGGCCAAACGATTAGCAAGGCGTTTTGGTAAGGCTTCTTTATTATCCTCTAACGCTCAGGGAAATGAGTGGATTTTGAAATATCAAACGGTTTGGGAGGCTCTTAAACAGGTTGAGATCATGCAGAAAAAAGATGTGAAAGCGCAAGTGATGATGGCGCACATGGTGTCGAAGCGATTGATACTCAACGATGTTTTTTATGATGATCTTTGGCAATTGAAAGATCAAATTCCTTTGGCAACTATTCCGATGGATATGAATGTGGAACCAGCTTGGGATAGTGTGTCGGGAGTGGGTGTGGGAATTGCTATTGTGGACGATGGATTGGATATCAAACATCCTGATTTGAAGGCAAATATTCCGGCACGCAGGGAAAAGTTAAATGTAAATTTTAATCGTAGGAAGATTTCTTTTAATCCTAAACCCAAACGTCGTGATATTCATGGCACAGCATGTGCTGGCTTAGCAGCAGCGGTTGGAAATAACGCCAAAGGGGTCGCGGGGGTCGCTTATGATGCGACTTTAGTTGGCATTCGTTTGATTGCGAAACCTTTTACCGATGAACAAGCTGCTATGGCGATGACATGGCGTTCTGATCGGATTTTTATTTATTCTAGTAGTTGGGGGCCTTTTGATAGTGGACAGGATTTATTAGAGGCCGCTCCAGGTCCATTGTTGCAAGAAGCGCTTAAAAATGGTGTGCAATCGGGTCGCGTTGGACGAGGCAGTATTTATATTTGGGCTGGAGGAAATGGAAGAGATGTGGGAGATAATGCGAATTATGATGGTTATGCAAATTCGCGTTATGTGATTGCTGTAGGAGCTTATGATAAAAAGGGGGAGCAGTCCTATTACAGTGAATCGGGTGCTAACCTTGTGGTGGTAGCGCCTTCTAGTGGTGATGATTTTAATACTCAAGGTGTCTATACGACTTTGGCTAAAAAAAGGGGAAAACATCGTGCCTATACGCTTTTCACTGGCACTTCGGCCTCGGCGCCTCAAGTGGCTGGGGTCATTGCGTTGATGTTGCAAAAAAATCCCAATTTAGGATGGCGCGATGTGAAGGAAATTTTGATTCGCACAGCAAATCGTGATGGACTTATCGCAACCAATGAAATTTCTTTTGATGCCACAGCGGGCAACGAAAAATTTGCAACAAATGCAGCCGGTTTTATATTCAGTCATTCTTATGGGGCCGGCCGAGTGGATGCGGGGCAAGCGGTGGCTCTGGCTGCGATGTGGACGAATTTGGCAACGGAAACAAGTCAGCTTTTAACTTTTTCTAATTTAGATATCCCTTTTTCTCAAACTAATAATGTGGTGGCCCCTTTTGAGGTCAGTTCTAATGAAAACATGCGTGTGGAGACGGTGCTGTTCTCGATTGATGCCAGTGGAGTGATCAGGAGTAATTTAGTTTTGGAGCTGACTGCGCCTTCTGGTATGAAATCAGTTGTGCCTTATCGTTATCAAGATCAGAATATAGGTCTTACTAATTGGACATTTTCTTCGGTAAGGCATTGGGGGGAGTCGAGTCAAGGTACCTGGCAGTTGCGGGCGAGGAATTTAGGTCCGAATATTGTGACATTATCGCCGAATGAAACTGAGACGGCTATCGTTCATTCTGTTTCGCTACAGCTCTTTGGCACGAAAAAATAATTTTTTATAAAAAAATAGTTGCCATAAGCCAGCGTTTCATTATATTCGCCCATCCTTTCGTTTTCGAACGGGGCAAACCCATCTCAAGTGGTAGTGCTTATTAAACCGATTAAGGGATCGGTGTTGTCAACGCAAAGGGTAAAAATTTAAATGAGAAAAAGATTGTGCCTACGATTAATCAGTTAGTGCGAAAAGGCCGTGAGAAATTGACGGTGAAAAGTAAATCGCCTGCGCTTAAAGGCGCGCCGCAGCGACGTGGGGTTTGTGTGCAAGTGATGACTCGCACACCCAAAAAACCTAATTCGGCTTTGCGTAAGGTTGCAAAAGTTCGTTTGACTAATGGCCAAGAGGTGATTGCTTACATTCCTGGTGAAGGACATAACTTGCAAGAACACTCCATTGTTCTTGTGCGTGGTGGTCGTGTGAAAGATTTACCAGGTGTGCGTTACCATATCGTGCGTGGGACTTTGGATTCTTTAGGCGCTGTGGGGCCTAGCAATACGAATAAGTTAAATCGTATGGTTTCCCGAAGTAAGTATGGAGTGAAAAAACCTAAAGCAGGAGCCGCTGGAGCTGCTCCCGCGAAGAAATAGTTTTAAAAATTATGGCTCGTAGACGTGCAGCAACTAAAAGAGAAATGACACCGGACGCTCGTTACGGAAATGTCCTGGTTTCGCGTTTGATTAATACCGTGATGTCGCGCGGAAAGAAATCGCTGGCTGAAAAAATAGTTTACTCAGCGATTGATTCTACCAATGAGAATTCGCAAAACAGCGGTGATCCTTTAGAAGTTTTTAATAAAGCGATTGAAAATGTTCGTCCTCGTGTAGAAGTGAAAGCAAGACGCGTAGGTGGCGCTACTTATCAAGTGCCTACTGAAGTTCCTTATGATCGTGCGGTTTCCCTCGCTACACGATGGATTGTAACGTTTGCTGAAAAACGCAAGGGTTCACCCATGAAAAAAGCTTTAGCGCAAGAAATTAAAGAAGCGGCTTCTGGTCAAGGCGCTGCAGTTAAAAAGAAAGAAGATGTTCACAAAATGGCACAAGCTAATAAAGCTTTTGCTCATTTTAGATGGTAATCATTATGAGTGCGACTGCTGCCCCAACTCCTGCTGCTGGTAAAAACCCGAATTCGCCCAAGCGTCCTTATACCTTGGAGCGCACTCGCAATATCGGTATTTGTGCGCACATTGATGCGGGTAAAACAACCACAACAGAACGTGTTTTATTTTATACCGGTTCCATTCACAAGATTGGTGAAGTGCATGAAGGCACGACCGTAACCGATTGGATGGAGCAAGAGCGCGAGCGTGGCATTACCATTACTTCTGCGGCGACCACCTGTTTTTGGGCGCCTAAAAAAGAAGCGGACATGTTTAAAGCGTTTGAGGGAGTCAAGCATCGTATCAACATTATCGATACTCCGGGTCACGTCGATTTTACTGCTGAAGTAGAGCGTTCTCTGCGCGTTTTGGATGGTGCCGTTGCGGTTTTTTGTGGAGTTGCCGGTGTGCAGCCACAATCGGAAACGGTTTGGCGTCAGGCTACTAAATATAATGTGCCGCGCATTGCTTTTGTTAACAAAATGGATCGTGTGGGCGCGAATTTCGATAATGCGATCAACGACATGCGCACTAAATTAGGTGCCAATGCTTGGCCGATTTTAATTCCGCTGGGAGCAGAAGATCAGCTCAAAGGTCAGATTGACGTAATCAATGGTAAAGCCATTATTTATAATGATAGTGATAAAGTTGGATCCACTTACGAAGTTCAAGAATTGAGCGCAGAGCAAAAGCAGCTAGCAGATAAAGCTCGCCAGGATCTGATTAGTGCCTTGGCTGATGTAGACGATGAAATTGCAGAACTTTTCTTGGAAGAAAAAACACCTACTATTCAGCAAATCAAAGCCGCTTTAAGACGCGCAACTATTGCAAATAAACTTGTTCCCGTGGTTGGGGGTAGTGCTTTTAAAAATAAAGGAGTTCAGCTTTTGATTGATTCCGTAATCGAATATCTTCCTGGTCCTTTGGATATTCCTGCGGCGAAAGGGCAAGATCCCGATGATGAATCGCCCATCGATGCGCCCACGGATGATAGCGGTAATTTTTGTTCTCTAGCTTTTAAACTTTGGACCGATCCATTTGTTGGGAAATTAATTTTCTTCCGGGTTTATAGCGGGTCGATTAAAAAAGGAGATTCGATTTATAATCCTCGCACCAATAAACGTGAGCGGATTAGTCGTATTATTCAGATTCAGGCTGATAAACGTGAGGATATTGAAGAGGTGTTTGCGGGCGATATTGCTGCGACAGTTGGCATTAAAGATATCATGACCGGCGACACGCTTTGTGATGAAGATCATCCGATCCTATTGGAACCGCCTTCATTTCCTGAACCGGTTATTAGCATGGCTGTTGAGCCTAAAACAAAAGGGGATCGTGAGCGTATGGGTGAAGCGCTAGGACGTCTAGCGGCTGAAGATCCGACTTTTGTTGTTAATACGAACGAAGAAACAGGACAGACCATTATCGCAGGGATGGGTGAGTTGCATTTGGACATTATTCGTGATCGTTTGAAACGCGAATTCAATGTGGAAACCAATGCGGGTGCACCGCAGATTGCTTATCGCGAAACTATTCTTCAACACGCGGATGGTGAGGGTAAACTCATCAAACAATCCGGTGGTCGTGGTCAATATGGTCACGTGATTTTGGATGTTGAACCCTTGGAGCGCGGTAAAGGGTTGGTCATCGAAAACAAAGTGGTCGGTGGTAACATTCCCAAAGAATATATTCCTGCTTGTAAGAAAGGTGTGGAAGAAGCCACGTTAAACGGAGTTTTAGGTGGCTATCGCGTGATTGATATTAAAGTTCAAATTTTGGATGGAACTTATCACGAAGTCGATTCCAATGAACTCGCTTTTAAAATGGCAGCGATCTTTGCTTTGAAAGATGCCATGAAAAAAGCAAAACCTATCATGCTGGAGCCTATCATGAAAGTGGAAGTTGTAACGCCAGACGAGTTTCAGGGCGATATCATGGGCGATCTGAATCGTCGTCGTGGTAAAATCATGAATATTGAAAGCAAACAAAATGCTTCTTTAGTGCACGCTGAGGTGCCCTTATCAGAAATGTTTGGCTATTCCACAGCCATTCGCTCCATGTCGAAAGGAAGAGCTTCTTATTCCATGGAACCTTCACACTTTGAACAGGTTCCCGCCCAAATTGTAACCGCTATTTTAGACCAGAAAAAACAGTAATTTTATGAACGGCCAACGTATTCGTATTCGATTAAAAGGATTTGACCATCGCATCGTCGATAATTCGACTCGCGAAATTGTTGAAACTGCTAAACGCACCGGTGCTAAAGTTTCAGGGCCGATCCCGCTTCCTACCAAAACTGAGCGCTTCACAGTTAACCGTTCTCCGCACGTAGATAAAAAGAGCATGGATCAATTTGAAATTCGCACGCACAAACGCGTTTTAGATATTGTGGATCCTACATCAAAAACCATTGATGAATTAAAAAAATTAAATTTGCCTGCGGGCGTTGATATTACCATTAAGATTTAGCACGGAAGATAATATGAGCTTTGGATTAATTGGAAAAAAAATTGGTATGACTCGTTTTTACGATGAAAAAGGAGTCGTGCATCCTGTTACCGTGATTCATGTGGGTGAAAATGTTGTGACTCAAGTAAAAACCCAGGATAAAGACGGTTATGAAAGTGTGCAGTTAGGATATGGCGACAAAAAGGAAAATCGCACAGTTAAAGCCCAATTGGGTCATTTTAAAAAAGCTGGTGTAACTCCTAAATCTCGCCTTCGCGAGTTTCGTAGAGCAGCAGGTGATTTAACACTCGGCTCCAAAGTGGCTGCCACTCTTTTTCAAGTAGGGCAACGTGTGGATGTGATTGGTGTTTCCAAAGGAAAAGGTTTTGCGGGAGTTATCAAAAAACATAACATGAGCGGACAAAATGAAACGCATGGATCGATGATGCATCGTCGCACTGGAGCCATTGGTATGCGTTCCACGCCCGGTCGTATTTGGAAAAATGCTGGTATGCCAGGACATTTAGGATCCGAACGAAAAACGATTCAAAATTTAACGGTGCTTCAAGTTCGTGAACAAGACCAAGTGCTTTTAATCCAAGGAGCTGTGCCGGGTGCCAATGGAAGTTTCTTGATTGTTCGGGAAGCGGTAAAAAAATCAAAAACAAAAAATGTTAAGAAATAGTTTATCATGAGCGCAAAAGTTTTAACTCTAGATCAAGCCGCAAAAACAATGAAGGTTGAGTTCATTGCCAATGGTCGTGGAACGCAAGCTGTTCATGATACCGTTGTTGCCTTGCGCGCAAATCGTCGCGCAGGAACGCATAGCGTCAAAACAAAAGCAACGGTGCAAAAATCAGGTTCAAAACCTTGGCGTCAAAAAGGAACCGGTCGAGCCCGTGCAGGTTATGTGGCTTCACCTGTTTGGCGCGGTGGTGGTGTCGTATTTGGACCGCATCCTCGTGATTATTCGAAGAAAATTTCTAAAAAAACCAAAAAGCTTTCCTTGAAAAAAGCGTTGGGTGAACGAATTAAAAATGGCGATGTGAATGTAGTAGAGAATTTTGAATTGCCTAAACCCAAGACTAAAGAGTTGGTGGGCTGGTTATCACAAAATAAATTAAAAAATTCTGTGCTTTTGATTGAAGCCAAAGCCAATGCTAATTTACTTTTAGCTAGTCGGAATGTTCCTAAAGTGGAAACAGTTTTGGCTGCGGATGTTAATACAGAACAGCTACTGCGCTATAATAAAATTTTTATTAGCAACGAAGCGCTGACAACTTTAGGACAACGACTTCAATAGAGAGAAAAATTATGCGCGATCCTTTTGATATTATTAAAAAAATTCGAATTACGGAAAAAGGCACGGTGCTTTCCGATAAGCATAATCAATATCTTTTTCACGTAGACAGTCGTGCTACCAAACAAGAAATCAAGAAAGCGGTGGAAACTTTATTTGATAAAAAAGTTTCGCGTGTTAACACCTTGAATATCTTGGGTAAGAAGAAAAGAGAGCGACGAGCAGATTTTGGAAAGCGACCCGATTGGAAAAAAGCAGTGGTAACACTGAAAGAGGGAGAAAAAATTTCGTTAGTTTAATGAGGGAGAGTTATGGCAGTTAAAAATTATCGTCCTTTAACACCCAGCTTGCGTTTTACAGAACGTCCGATGTTTAGGGAAATTACCAAATCTAAACCGGAACGTTCCCTGACGGAAGCCAAGAAGCGATCTGGCGGTCGCAACGCTTATGGACGCATTACTCGACGTCATCAAGGTGGCGGTCATAAACAGCGTTATCGTTTAATTGATTTTAAACGCACGAAACGCGATATTGCAGCAACAGTTGAAGCGATTGAATACGATCCTAATCGTTCCGCTCGCATTGCCCTCATCAAATATGCTGATGGCGACAAAGCTTACATTCTCGCACCCGTAGGACTTTCCGTTGGTGATCAAGTTCAAGCAGGCGAAAATGCGGAACCTAAACCGGGCAACAGCTTGCCGTTGAAAAAAATCCCTCTTTCTTCGCCGATTCATAATATTGAACTCATGCCAGGTCGCGGCGCACAATTAGTTCGCAGCGCCGGTTCAGCTGCCACGCTCATGGCAGTGGATTCGGGCTACGCTCAGATTAAGTTACCTTCCACAGAAATCCGTAAGGTGCATGAAAATTGTTATGCGACTATTGGTCAGTTAGGTAACACCGATCATGAAAATTATACGATTGGTAAAGCAGGTCGTTCTCGTTGGTTAGGAATTCGTCCTACCGTTCGTGGTATGGTAATGAACCCGATCGATCACCCGAATGGTGGTGGACAAGGTAAAAGCAAAGGTGGCGGCGGACGTCAACATCTCGTTTCTCCTTGGGGGCAAGTCGCGCGTGGCTTGAAAACCCGAGCTTTGGCGAAACCGAGTAATAAATTTATTGTGCAACGTAGGAAGAAGAAATAAGTATGGGCAGATCATTAAAAAAAGGACCTTTTGTTGATGACCATCTTTTGGAAAAGGTGGAAAAGATGAATGGACAGAATCAAAAAAAACCAATAAAGACCTGGTCGCGTCGCTCTTTGATCGTTCCTGATTTTGTTGGACACACTTTTCTCGTTCATAATGGTAAAATTTTTAACTCTGTTTTCGTGACTGAAAACATGGTTGGACATCGTTTGGGAGAGTTTTCTCCGACTCGCACCTTTAAGCGACATGGTGCGCACACGGAGAAGGCCGCTGCCAAATAAAATGATTTGAAAAAATCCGTAACAACCTTGGGTTGCGCGGTGATGGTAGTCATAACCATCAGTTCTTTGAAGCCACTAAAAATGAGTGGTGAGGAAGTAAATGAGTCGTTAGATGCGACCAACTCCCTTTCGATCACTCAATCTGTGAACACAGAAACGATTCAACCATTGCAACAACAATTGGAAGAAAAAACTAAAGCATTAGAAGCGTTAGAAAAACTATTGTTTGCAGCTAACGCGGATGCGGAAGCAAGCCAGCGCGAGTTGGAATCAAGAAAACGTCGAGATGCGGCGTTAGGCTTGGAAGCCTTAACGGGAGATGAAAAACGTATGCAAGAACAACTTGTGACAACTCTCGGAAGTCTTTATCGTTCGGAACAAGAGCGAAAACAAGCATTTGAAGCTTTAGTGAAAATCATTACTCGTGCGGAAGATTTGCTACCCAAGATGAAGCTTGCGTCGCAAGATAAAAAAGCTTTCGAAAAAGAATTGGCGCAAGCTAAAAAAATTATTTCGAGTCGTGAAAAGCAAAAGCAGGGCGTATTAAACGCGGGTTTGCTCAATGCGGAAGTCATCGGTTATGAAACTAAACTCAATTTAATTGTGTTAAATGTGGGTTGGGCACAAGACGTGAAGCCGAGCATGACATTTGAAGTGTTGAAGGACGATAAAGTCATTGCGTTGTGTCGGATTGTTGATGTGCGAAAACGGTTAAGTGGCGGATTAATAGAAAAAAAATTTGAAAGCGAGATTGAGGTAGGCAACAAGGCTCGCGTGAAATTAGTAAAATTGCCTAAGTTAGAAAAATGATATGGAAGTTAGAGCCATTACCAAATATGTGAAGATTTCGCCCTTTAAGGCGCGCGAAGTCACGCGAGAGATCCAGGGTTTGCCGGCATCGGCAGCGTTGGATATTCTGAAATTTTCACCGAAAAAAGCTGCGCGATTGGTGGATAAGACGTTGAAATCGGCTATTGCTAATGCGGAAAATAATGCAGATTTGCGAGCAGCCTCACTCTTTGTGAAAGAAGCGGTGATTGGTGAAGGCCCGACTATGAAACGGTTTCAACCTAAAGCCCGTGGTAGCGCGGGGCCTATCCGTAAGCGCACGAGCCATATTCGGATTATTCTCACGGATGATCAACCGATAGTTAAAGAAAAAAACAAAGTGAAAACCAAAGCGGAAAAAGCCGAATCAAATGAAGCGGCAACCTCTGCGGAACCACAAAAAAAGAAAACAACGAAAGCTGCTAGCACAAAAAAGAAAAAGGAATAATGCATGGGACAGAAAGTTAACCCGATCGGATTTCGTATCGCCCTTAATAAAAATTGGCGATCGATGTGGTATGCCAACAAAAAAGATTATTTAAAATTTTTGCATGAAGATTTTGCTATTCGTGATTTTCTTAAAGGAAAGCTCGCAACGGCTGCGGTGGCCCGCACTATTATTGAACGAGCGACTAATCGCGTTCGTGTGAATATTTTTACGGCGCGCCCAGGAATTATTATTGGTCGCAAAGGCGCAGAATTGGACACGCTCAAAAAAGAAATTAGCGATTTGACCGAGGCCAACGAAGTTTCTGTAGAAATTAAAGAAATCAAAACGCCGGAATTGGAAGCGCAGCTCGTAGCGGAAAATATTGCTTTGCAGCTGGAGCGTCGTATTTCTTATCGTCGCGCGATGAAAAAAGCAGTTCAAACAGCAATGGATTTTGGCGCAGAAGGTATTAAAGTGCGTTGTGCGGGACGTTTAGGCGGTTCAGAAATTGCTCGAACCGAACAATATCGCGAAGGTAAGGTGCCTTTGCATACGTTGCGAGCCAATATTGATTACGGATTTGCTGAAGCCAACACGGTAGCAGGAAAAATTGGTGTAAAATGTTGGATTTGCAAAAAGGAGGAGGCGGCGCCGGCAGCTCGGTAAGCCTGAGGAATTATGGCATTATTACCTAAACGAGTTAAATATCGTAAAACTCAACGCGGAAGTCGTAAGGGTTTTGCTTCGCGTAATACGACATTAAGTTTTGGCGAGTTTGGTTTGCAAGCGTTGGAACGTTGCTGGATGACTAACACTCAGATTGAAGCGGCCCGCGTGGCATTAACCCGTAACATGAAACGAAAGGGAAAGTTATGGATTCGTCTTTTTCCTGATAAATCCGTGACTTCGCGTCCGCCAGAAACCCGAATGGGTAAAGGAAAAGGATCACCAGAATATTGGGTGGCGGTGGTGCGACCCGGAAATATGATTTTTGAGTTAGACGGTTTAACGGAGGGTGTAGCTCGGGAATCGTTGCGTTTAGCAGCGACCAAATTGCCGATTCGCACCCGTTTTATTGCAAGGCATAAGCATTCATAATAGAGTGAGGAATTTTTTATGAAAATCATGGAAGCACGCGCTTTAACTGAACAGGAATTGGTAATGAAAAAGCGTGAACTGCGTCAGGAATATTTTAATCTTCGGCTACAACAGGCTAGCGGACAACTGGAAAAACCCAGTCGTTTGCGTGATCTGCGTCGCGCCACAGCACGATTGGAGACCGCGCTGACGGAAAAGAAAAAAGGGCTTACTATTAAAAGTCGTCAACCGCAAAGCAAAGATAAGGCTGAAGGCAAAACAAAAAAGAAAACAAACACTAGGAGTAAAGCATGAGCTCAACACAAGTTACTGAAGCTCGTCCACAAACCGTTCGTAAAGAGCGGGCAGGTGTGGTCGTGTCCAATGCGATGGCGAAAACGATCGCCGTTAAAGTGGAACGTCGCGTGCCCCATCCTCGGTTTGGTAAGATTGTTGTCGTAGCAAAGAAATTTTATGCTCATGATGAGGAGCAAAAAGCAAAAGTTGGTGATCGTGTATTGATTCGCGAGACCCGTCCTATTAGTCGAACTAAGCGATGGGAGTTGGTTGAAATTTTAACGAAATAGGTGAGTTATGGTGCAAATTCGAAGTCGATTAGATGTAGCCGATAACACGGGAGCTCGTATGGCAACCATGATTGGCGTGTTAGGCAAAAAAACATTGATCGCCCAAATTGGCGATGTGGTTAAGGTCAACGTAAAAAAAGCTGCCCCGGATGGAACGGTGAAAAAATCTGAGGTGGTCAATGCGGTGATTGTGCGAACACGACACCCCATTCGTCGTTCCGATGGGAGTTATTTGCGTTTTGATTCCAATGCGATTGTGATTATTGATAAGGACAATAATCCTCGTGGCACTCGTATTTTCGGGCCAGTGGCTCGTGAGTTGCGAGAGAAAAATTTTATGAAAATTATTTCCTTAGCGCCGGAGGTTATCTAGTTATGGCTTCGCTTCATGTAAAAAGAGGAGATGAGGTAGTGGTGATCAGTGGTGCGGAACGTGGTAAACGCGGGAAGGTAATGGGCTTTGTTGCCAATAAAAGTCGTGTGCTAGTGGAAGGGGTTCGTTTGATCAAAAAAGCGGTCCGCAAAAATCAATCACAACCGGAAGGTGGAATTATTGAAAAAGAAGGTTCGCTTCCGATTTCTAATGTGATGCTAGCATCGCGTTACGATAGTAGCAAGCGAAGGAAAGCGAGTAAGAAGTAACCAATAGAAGAGAAGATTATGACGACAGAATCTATGCCGCAACTTTTGAAAGAGTATCGAGAGAAAGTGGCCCCAGCTTTAAAAGAAAAACTGGGAGTTAAAAATGTTCATCAGTTGCCTCGAATTGAAAAAGTCGTGGTCAATTGTTGTGTCGCTTCTGCCCCTGATATTAAAGTGGCTTTAGAAGAAGTTATGTATGAAATGGCTACCATTACAGGACAACGCCCTATTAAAACGCGGGCGAAAAAAAGCATTTCCAATTTTAAGTTGCGCGAAAACCAGGAAATTGGCGCAAAAGTGACTTTGCGCGGTCGCCGGATGTATGAATTTTTGGAGCGATTATTGCGTATTGCATTGCCAACGATTCGCGACTTTCGTGGAGTTTCGCCTAAATCATTTGACGGGAACGGCAATTATACGCTAGGAATTAAAGAGCAAACTATTTTTCCTGAAATTGAGTTGGAAAAAGTAAAACGCAATCTTGGTTTTGATATCACGATTGCTACGACAGCAAAAAATAATGAGGAAGCTCGTGAGTTGTTGGCATTAATGGGAATGCCGTTCTCGGGCCGAAAAGCAAGTAATAATTAGTATGGCAAAGACATGTTGGATTGAAAAGCAGAAGCGAAAGCCGAAATTTAAGGCGCGCGCTTATAATCGTTGCAAAGTGACGGGTCGCCGTCGTGCTTATATGCGTCGCTTTGGGTTAAGTCGTATTGAGTTTCGCGAACGCGCTTCTCGTGGTGAGTTGCCGGGTGTTACAAAGGCTAGTTGGTAAGGAGAAGATGATATTATGGTTACGGATCCTGTAGCAGATTTTTTAACGCAACTTCGCAATGCGGCGCGCGCAAATAAAAGTGAAGTGATTGCACCTTATTCGAATCTTAAAAATGATATTGCAAAAATTTTTAAGCAAGAAGGTTATCTTCAAGAAGTGGAAGTACTTAAAAAAGGTAATAAGGCAGATTTAAAAATCACTTTAAAAACATCATCACGTCGAGGACCGATCACGCAAATTATTCGCATTAGCAAGCCGGGTCGGCGTCGTTATGTGGGTTCGCAAGAAATTCCTAAAGTTTTAGGAGGTTTAGGTGTGGCGGTTGTTTCTACTTCGCGCGGGATTATGAGCGGTCATGAGGCCAGAAAACAAAAAGTGGGTGGCGAACTGCTTTGTTATATTGCTTAGGGAGAAATTATGTCACGAATTGGTAAAAAACCTATTTTAATTCCGGATAATGTGAAGATTTCCGTGTCGGGACGATCAGTGCAAGTGGAAGGGCCAAAAGGCAAGTTAAGTTATACGGCTCCCGAAGCGATTGCGATTCGCGTTGAGAATAAAACGATGTTGTTAGATCGCAGTGGGGATTCTTCTCGCGAAAAGGCGTTGCATGGGCTGTCGCGCAGTTTGATTGCTAATATGGTGCAAGGCACTCGAGATGGTTTCACTAAAAAATTAGAAATTCAAGGTGTGGGTTTTAAAGCTTCGGTGCAAGGAGATAAGCTTAACCTTAATTTAGGATTCTCTCATCCGATTCATTATCCGATTCCGACAGATATTAAAATTACCGTGACGGATGCTGCTGGGAAAAAGGTAAATGAAGGAACTTTTTTAACGATTGAAGGTGTCGATAAGCAGCTTGTTGGAGCGGTGGCTGCGGATATTCGTCGCTATTATCCACCCGAGCCTTACAAAGGTAAGGGTGTGCGCTATGTCGGCGAACATATTATTCGTAAGGAAGGTAAAACGGCTCAAAGTAAATAATGGTTATGGCAAAGCTCACTAAAACTGCAACTCGTCAACGGCTTCATGAGAGGCTTCGTAAAAAAGTTAAGGGCTCTGTGGAACGTCCTCGTTTGACCATTCATTTTTCTGGCTATCATATTTACGCTCAGATTGTGAATGATGAAGAAGGACGCACTTTAGCAGCGGTGGCGACTACGGAAAAAGAGTTAAAATCTAAGCCTGCAACTCGTGCCAATGCGGCGACGGCGGCAGAAGTTGGAAAATTAATTGCGCAACGTGCGAAAGAAAAAAAGATTGAGTCGGTTGTTTTTGATCGAGGCGGATTTAAATATCATGGAAAGGTGAAAGCGTTGGCCGATGGCGCGCGTGAAGGGGGCTTAAAGTTTTAAAAATATGACAGCAAAAGAAAAAGATCCTATTTTAGATTCAGAACCGGTTTCACCGAAAGCTTCTTTGGAGGAGGTTTTGAGCTCCAAAGAGGTGAGCTATCGCTCGCGAGGTGGTAGTGGTCGTAGTGAGCAAGATTCTGATACGGTTGAGAAAGTTGTTTTTGTCAATCGATGCGCCAAAGTGGTCAAAGGTGGCCGCCGTTTTAGTTTTAGTGCACTGGTTGTTGTGGGCGATCGAAAAAGCAAAGTGGGTATTGGTTTTGGAAAAGCTAAAGAGGTTGCTGATGCCATTCGTAAAGGTGGCGATTCTGCACGAAAAAATATGGTTTCTGTCGTGCTCAAGGATGCTACGATTTCTCATGAAGTTTTAGGAACGCATGGAGGGGGTAAAGTCTTATTACGACCCGCCTCTCCAGGAACGGGAATTATTGCCGGTGGCAGTGTACGCGCGGTGGTGGAAGCGGCAGGAGTGCGTGATGTGTTAACAAAATCTTTGGGATCCAAAAATCCTGCAAATGTGGTAAAAGCTACGTTGGACGCTTTATTGCAACTGCGAAGCGCGGAACAGATTCATCAAGCGCGTGATCGTAAGCCAGCGGCTAAAAAAGATTAATTAAGGAGTTAATTTATGAGATTGCACAATTTAAAACCTCGTCCGAATTCGCGGCATCGTCGTAAACGATTGGGTTGCGGAGAAAGTTCCGGTCACGGTAAAACCAGCGGCAAAGGACATAAAGGACAAAAAGCGCGTTCAGGTGGCAGCATTCGCTTAGGGTTTGAAGGAGGTCAGATGCCTTTGATTCGTCGCGTGCCCAAACGCGGTTTTAATCATAATGCCTTTAAGAATTTTTGTGCGCCAGTAAATGTGGAGTCTTTGAACGCTTTTGATGAAGGTGCTACGATTAATGAAAAAGTTTTGCGTGATTCAGGATTGGTAAATGGAAGTTGGAAGGGGATAAAAATTCTGGGATCGGGCGAGTTAAAGAAAAAATTAACGGTAGAAGCCACGGCTTTTAGTTTGTCGGCGAAGCGCAAAATCGAAGAAGCGGGAGGCAAAGCATTAACCGCTTCCTGCGCGAAACAAGCGGCTGCTAATTAACCTTTATTTTTCTCATGCTTTCCGCCTTTCGCAACAGTTTAAAAATTCCCGAATTGCGTCATCGTATTCTTTTTACTTTGGCATTGGTGGTGGTAGTGCGCGTGGGTGCGGCGATTCCTTGTCCTGGTATTAATGTCGCGTTATTACGGGAATATTTTCAGACGATTGTGAGTAATCAATCGGCTGGCACGATTGTAGGGTTGGTTAATATTTTTAGCGGAGGCGCTTTGGAAAATTGCGCTATTTTTTCTTTAGGCATTATGCCTTATATCAGTGCAAGTATTATGTTGCAATTGTTGACGGTGGTGATGCCGCGTTTGGGCAAATTAGCGCGCGAAGAGGGTGGTCGACAAAAATTGAATCAATACACGCGTTATTTGACATTGGTGCTATGTCTTCTTCAAGGTTATTTGCTTGCGTTGGGTTTTCAAAATCCAGGTAAAAATCCATTTTTGACCGGCATTACAGATGTGATTCAGAGGACGGGTATGGAATTGGTGCCAGATCCAGGTTGGAGATTTATTTTTTACGTTGTTTTAGTGAATATGACCGGTACAATGATTTTGACTTGGCTGGGAGAACAGATCACCGATCGTGGAATTGGGAATGGAATTTCCTTAATTATTGCTGTGGGAATTGTTGCGCGCTTGCCAGCTGCGTTGGCGCAAGGTTGGCAAAAATTTATTCCGACCGGTGCTAGCTCTGAGCAATTAAATCCTTTGCTGCTCGTTTTATTGTTGGCTTTTATGTTTGCGGTGATCGCAGGTGTAGTTGCGGTTACGGAAGCTGTTCGCAAAATTACGGTGCAATATGCTAAGCGTATGGTGGGTCGAAAAATGTATGGAGGACAAAGTTCTTATTTGCCTTTGAAAGTGAATTATTCCGGTGTGATGCCGATTATTTTTGCGCAGACTATTTTGATGTTTCCTAATTTTTTATTGAGTTTCGTTCCTGATCCGAGTCCAACTTTTCGTAATTTTATCATTAGCTTACAACAAGGCACGTTGCATTATGCTTTGTATGGTGGCATGATTCTTTTCTTTAGTTATTTTTGGGTGGCAACACAGTTTAATCCCATTCAAATTGCTGACGATTTGAAAAAGCACGGCGGTTTTATTCCCGGCATCAGACCTGGCCAACCGACGGCAGAATTTTTGGATTATACGATGACTCGATTAACCTTGGCGGGTGCCATTTTTTTAACTGTTTTGGCAGTTTTGCCACAAATGTTAAGTCGCATGATGGGAATTCCTTATTTGACCGCTTCATTTTTTGGTGGAACGAGTTTGTTGATTATCGTTGGGGTGATGCTCGATTCTATGCGACAAATTGAAACCTTTTTATTGCAACGTCATTACGATGGATTTCTGAAAAAAGGTCGCTTGAAGGGGCGTAGCGCTGTTCCCTTAGCCAGTGGCAGTTATGCTGCTTCTTCCGACGCTGTGATGTGGTTGTGGGTTGCCATTGGACTTTTAGTCATCATTTGGTTTGCCGCGTCTTTGGTGTAATAGACTTAAGTTGTGCTATATTAAGCTTGTTTTGTGTCTATGAGTAAAATTCCTATCAAAAATGCTCGAGAAATTGAAGCCATGCGATGTAGTGGAGCGATGGCGCGTGAGATTTTAGAGGAAATGGTGGCGTTGTGTGTGCCAGGTGTTACTACGTCGGACTTGGATCGGGCAGTAGCAGAAAAAATTCAGGAGCGAGGCGCGAAAAGTGCTTTTTTAGGATATCGCGGGTTTCCCGGAAATTGTTGTATTTCTTTGAATGAAGAAGTGGTGCATGGGATGGGCACGCAGCGTCGTGTGCAATATGGTGATTTGGTAAAATTGGATATTGGGATTATTTGGGAGGGTTGGATTGGGGACACGGCCACAACGGTAGTGGTTGGGGTAGTGGCGCCGGAGGTCCAACGTATGGTAGATGTGACGGAAGAGGCTTTGAATTTAGGCATTGCTCAGGCGATTTCTGGAAATTGTGTGGATGATATTTCTTGTGCAATCGAAAGTTATGTTACGCGTCATGGTTATTCTGTAGTGCGGGAGTTTGTCGGACATGGTGTGGGAAAAAAATTGCATGAGGAACCGCAAGTGCCCAACTATCGACAAGGTGGTCCAAAGATAAAATTAAAACCGGGTATGACATTGGCTATTGAGCCGATGGTTAATATGGGCAAGGCAGAAATTGTTGTGCGTTCGGATGGCTGGACGGCAGCCGCAGTGGATGGTAAACCGTCCGCTCATTTTGAGCACACGGTTTTGATTACAGAAAACAAACCGGAGATTTTAACATGTTCTTTCCGAACAGCTTCGAAGTAGTAGGAGAAATTATGGCGGTTTTGGGTAAGCAGATCTATCGGGTTCAATTGCCCAATCAGCATCAGCTTACTGCGCATGTGGAGAAATGTTGGCGATTGACAGTGCCTGATTTTAAGGTAGGAGATAGGGTGACTTTGAAAGTGTCGCCCTTTGATTTATCACAGGGAAAAATCGTAAAAATGGAGTAAATAAAAAAAGTTTAATTTAAGAGTTGCATCACTTCGCGTGTTTGCTAAAAGTCAAAGCTTTATTTGAAATGAATTTCTTCTATGCGTGTTAGAGCATCAGTTAAACGGTTGTGTGAACATTGTCGCGTGATTAAACGTCGAGGTGTTGTGCGTGTCATTTGTAAAAACCCTCGCCATAAACAGCGTCAAGGATAAAGAAAGTTATGCCAAGAATTTTAGGAGTCGAAATTCCCGGAGAAAAACGTGTTGAGGCGTCGTTGCCTTATTTGTATGGGATTGGACCGCAACGCACGAAATTAATTTTAGAACAGACCGGGATTGATCCCAATATCCGCGCTAAAGATTTAACCGACCAACAAATCAATCGCATTTTGGCTTGTATTGCTGAAAATAAAATGGTGATTGAGGGCGATCTTCGTCGTGAGGTGCAAGCGAATTTAAAACGCTTGCAGGCGATTAATTGTTATCGCGGAATTCGTCATCGTCGCGGATTGCCCGTGCGTGGGCAACGCACGAGCACCAATGCGAGAACTCGCAAAGGCCCTCGAAAGACTGTTGGTGTGCAACGCAACAAAGATGCAAAAGCAGGAAAAGTGTAGTGAAATAATATATGGCTGATTCCAATACAAAAGAGACTTCCGAAAAAGTGGAAAAGTCTGAGAAAAAAACGGACGCTAAGGTTTCGACCAAAAAAAGCGCTCCTAAAACAGCAGAAGTAAAAGGCAAATCAGAAACCAAAGAGGCGGCAACGGCTGCTGTCGATAATGCCGATATTAGTCTTGATCCGAATGCTGTAGAAAAACCTAAGATTGTTCGGGCGAAAGGTTTTAAAAATATTACGTCAGGATTTGCGCATATTTTGGCCACGTTCAATAATACGATTGTTAGTATTACCGATCCGCGTGGTAATGTGCTTGGTTGGTCTTCTGCAGGAAAATGCGGTTTTCGTGGTTCCAAAAAATCGACTGCTTATGTTGCTCAAGTCGTAGCTCAGGATGCCAGTCGTCAAGCGATGGGGCATGGTTTGAAAGAAGTGCAAGTGTTAGTAAAAGGCCCGGGCATGGGTCGTGAAGCGGCAATTCGAGCCTTGCAAGGGATCGGATTGGAAGTAACAAGTATTGTGGATGTGACACCGGTGCCGCATAATGGTTGCCGTCCTCGTAAACAACGTCGCGTCTAGGAAAGATAGAAAATTTATGGCTCGTTATACTGGTCCTCGTTCAAAAATTAGCCGTCGTTTTGGCGTGTCTTTATTTGGTCCTTCCAAAGCATTGGAAAGAAAAAATTATCCTCCTGGACAGCATGGTTCCAAGGGTCGCCGAAAACAGTCGGAATATGGCATTGCCGTTGGTGAAAAACAAAAATTGCGTTATACGTATGGTCTTTTAGAGCGGCAATTCCGTCGCTATTTTGAGATGGCCCGTAAGAAGCGAGGGATTACCGGCGAAATTTTATTACAATTTTTAGAATCGCGTTTAGACAATGTTGTTTATCGTTTAGGTTTTGCTTCAACACGACGTCAGGCTCGTCAAATGATTGGTCATGGTCATATTGCTGTAAATGGCAGAAAGGTGACCATTGCTTCTTTCACCGTTCGATCAGGTCAAGAGATTGAAGTTTGTAATACTCCGAAAGCTCGTCAAATGGCGGTGCGTAATTTGGAAGCGTCTCAATTAACTTCCGTGCCGAGTTGGTTAACTTTGAATAAAGATGCTTTTAAGGGAGTGATGGGACGAGTGCCAACTCGTGAAGAAATTCAACCATTAGCCGATGAACAGTTAGTGGTGGAATTATATTCTCGTTAAAAAATTTAATTATTTTTTTGCTAATTGAAGCGCGTCAATCAGCAAAGAGATAATGAAAAATGAAATAATAAAAAACGCGCAAAATATTTCGTTGGTCCATTTTGAGCTACGGCAACGCATGAGATGGGAAACCCGAAATAAGGAGAAATTATGCCAATTCGCTTAGGTCGTTTTGAAATGCCCAAACGTCTTGTTAAAGACGAGGCTACTGCCACAGAAACTTACGCTAAATTTATCGCGGAACCCTTTGAGACGGGTTATGGTCACACGGTGGGAAATAGTTTGCGTCGTGTATTGCTTTCCTCTTTGGAGGGAGTGGCCATTACTTCAGTGAAAATCGAAGGAGCGCTTCATGAGTTCGCTACGTTACCAGGTATCGTGGAAGATGCGACAGACATTATTTTAAATTTAAAGCAGATTAAATTTAAGACTGCTGATCGTGATCCGAAAACACTTTTATTGAATATTAATAAATCCGGAGAAGTGACTGCTGCGGATATTCGTTTAGAGCAGGGTGTGGAGGTGTTGAATCCGGAGCAACTCATCTGTACTTTGGATAAAAAACAAAAATTGGAAATGGAATTTGAAATCAAAACAGGTCGCGGTTTTGCGACTAGTGAAGAAAATAAAAAGTCGGAACAGGTTATTGGTGAAATTCCGATCGACTCACTTTTTTCGCCAGTTCGTCGCGTGAAATATGCTGTGGAGAATGCTCGAGTGGGGCAACGAACCGATTACGATAAGTTAATTCTAGAAATTTGGACTGATGGTCGCATTAATCCGTCTGATGCTTTATTACAAGCTTCGGCAATTTTACGTCATCATCTTGATATCTTTGTGGGTTACAGTGAGGAACCAGTTGAATTCGAGGAAACCAAACCCGAAAGTAGCCCAGTTGACAGTCGATTGAAGAAGCTACTGAACATGAGTGTAAATGAAATCGAACTTTCGGTACGTGCGGCAAATTGTCTTAACAATGCCAACATCACTACAGTAGGCAGTCTTGCAATGAAGAGCGAAGCGGAAATGTTGAAGTATCGTAATTTCGGCAAGAAATCGCTCAACGAAATTAAAGCTAAACTGGAAGAGTTGGGCTTGGGATTAGGTATGAAGTTTGAACCAGGTCTCATTAACGAGACTACGCGGTCTGAGATCAGCACTTCCAACGGACAATAAAAGTTATGAGACATCGAGCTAAAACTGTTAAATTAGGGCGCACCTCGCAACATCGCGATGCAATGTTGGCTAATCTCGTGGTGAGTTTAATTCAACACAAACGTATTCAAACCACTGTGGCAAAGGCCAAAGCGGCAAAACCTCTTGCAGAAAAAATGGTGACATTAGGTAAAAAAGGGGACTTGGCGGCTCGTCGTTTAGCCGCAGCTCGCTTAGGAAATCCTGCCGCGGTGCAAAAACTTTTTAAAACTTTGGCGCCGCTTTTTAAAGAGCGACAAGGTGGTTACACGCGCATCATTAAAATTGGAAATCGCACCTCTGATGCCGCACCGATGGCTTTATTGGAATGGACAGAAGCTGAAAAAGTTGTTGCTGCTACATCGGAACCAGCAAAAACTGGAAAAAAATCAGCGAAAAGCGAAGAAAAGAAAGATTAATTTTTTAGCTCTGTGAAGACAATCCTGAACACCTCTGGAGTTATCCTACAGGAAAAAAGTTGATTTGCGTGATGAGTCTTAATAAAGTCTTAATGCCTTGGAAATTCGAGAGCTTTTAGATTTAATTGTTCGTTGGGTCCATTTGATTGCTGGAATCATGTGGATTGGTAATTCCATGCTTTTTAATTGGCTGGATCGCAATCTTATTGTTCGTAAGGAAACGGAAGCCAGCAAAGTCGGTCTGGAAGGTGAACTATGGATGATCCATAGCGGGGGTTTCTATGAAGTTAAAAAAATGCCTGATTTGCCAGCGCAATTACCCGGTCCTTTGCATTGGTTTTGGTTGCAAGCCACGATTACATGGGTAAGCGGTTTTTGTTTGTTGATTTTAGTTTATTATATGGGTGGTGCAGCGGTGACGCTTGATCCCGCGGTTTCCAACATTACCCAAACCCAAGCAATTTTGATTGGAATAGGATTGTTAATCGGAGCCTGGTTTTTTTACGATCTGTTTTGGCGATCGCCCATTTCTAAAACGGGAAGTTGGCCGGTCGCCTTCTGTTTCGCTCTTTTAGTTGTCATTATTTACTATCTTACGCATACGTTTAGTGGTCGAGCGGCTTATTTGCATGTGGGGGCGATGTTGGGAACATTGATGATCGGCAACGTTTGGACTCACATCATTCCTTCACAACGTCAACTCGTCGCGGCAGTGAAACGTGGGGAGAAACCTGATAATGCCTTAGCGCTACGCGCGAAACAGCGTTCGATTCATAATAACTATATTACGTTTCCCGTTTTGTTTATCATGATTAGCAATCATTTTGCGTTTACTTACGGGCATAAATGGAATTGGATTATTCTTACCGTTATTATTTTAGGTGGCGCTGGTGTTCGCCATTTCATGAATATCCGATTTAATTTCAAAGGCTGGATTCCCGCATTAGTGATGGTGATCACCTTGACGATTATTGCTTTGTTATTGCTAACGTCACGCACGTTATGGGATTCCAGTCACAACGCATTTATTCCTAAAAAAAAGCTTTTGGGTGAACCGGTTACCTTTCTTCAAGCTGAACAAGTGATTCAACAACGTTGTGTGGCTTGTCACTCTTCGCATCCTACCGATCCTGACTATCCTGTAGCGCCTGTTGGCGTTCGATTAGATTCACCTGAGTTGATCAAAATGATGGCGCAACGCATTAAAGCACGGGCGGTTTTAACCCAAACCATGCCCTTGGCCAATCGTACTCATATTACTCCCGAAGAAAGAGAACTTCTGGGCCGTTGGATCGATCAAGGCGCGAAAGTAGAGTAATAATCTTTAGCCCGCGAATCACGCGAAAAACCCCTAAATTATTTGACTTATTATTGAAGTGGAGGAATATTAACCATTCAAGGGAGAAGGTTAATTTATGGCTAAGAAAAAGTGGTATAACGCATTATTGGACGCGGTTACACGCAATCCTTATAAAGCTCTCACGAGCCCAAAAATTTTAGAAGAAATAGGGAAGCGTATAGAAACAAATCAGTTAAGGCGTTTGGCTCGTATGAATGTTTTATATGATAGTAGTGGTCACACTCAAGCAGTGGCGAGAGGGAGATTTTTTGGCTTTGGTGATAGAGGAGAAATAGCTGAGTTGAGATATCAAAACAATACTAGTTATTATGATTGGCAATTTTCACGAAGATATGTGGATAATTTAAATCCTGTTAGCTGGCATTATTTTATTAATAACGCATGTAAAAAAACAGCTTTAGAACATTTAGAACACGCAAAAGGTCTGTTATCCAAGTTAGCAGATGCAAGGAAAGCTCTCACTGATTATCGAACTTCGGGAAGAAATTCTTTTAGAGACATGGATTTTGAAGGTGAAGGTTTTAAAAGGTTTGAAGGTAATTTGGGTCGGGCAAATAGTGAATTACAAAAATCTTTGGATGGATTATATGATAAAGCGGAAAGGGCTTATGGAGAAGCGATTGAAGTTCGTAAAGCTGCGGAAAGAATTGCCCAGCTGCCAAATGCACCTGATTCAGCACAAGACATATTAAAGGCGGCGCAAGAGGCAGAGAAGCTGGCCGAAAAACATTTAGGAGCGATAGATAATGCAAAGCGGGAAATCATTAATTTTGATATGAAAAATATTTCAAACCCTATGTTTACTCCTCATAATTTATTACCTGTTGAAGGCTATTTAAATAGGCTCTCGGATAAAATGGATGACATTCAAAAAACTGCTGATGACTTTAGTAGAAGTGTTGGAGCGAGTATGGATGAGGCGAAAAAGTTAGTAGGTGGTGGAGCAGCTTTAGCTGTGTTAGGGGGAACTTCTTATGATCCTAATGACGGGCATCCCTTAGGGGCGAAGGCCGTAGGAAAATCGATACTCCGTTCGGGACGTGAAGTGGCAGGCATGGCAGGAAAGGTTGTCGAAACAGCCGATTGCATAATGACCTTAGGAGGTTGTTATGCTATGGATTATGTTATGGAAAAAGCGGTAGTGCCTGTTGCGGAAAATGTAGTTGTTCCAGTCGCTAATCATACGGTTGTTCCGGTGGTAAAAGCAGGTATAGCGGTCGGCGGAAAAGCGGTAGAAGTCGCAACTCCTGTGGTCAATGAAGTGGCTGGTGCCGTCGATCAGCATGTGGTTAAGCCAGTTGCCACTAAGTTGGATAAAGCTTTTAATGAGCCTGCGAGAATTGCTGGTGAAGCTTCTAAAGCTTCATGGGGTATATCTGTGCCTTGGTAATTTTTAATCACAAAATTATTTCTAATTTTTATTAGCGTGTTTCACGTGTTTAGCGGGCGTTTTTTCTTCTTTAGCAGGCAAAAATTTAAATTGGAGGCGGCGGGAATCGAACCCGCGTCCTAGAACGATACTTTGAAAGCTTCTACAAGTTTAGTTCTCAGTAAAGATTCGAAACGAATTTGGTTGAGAACGCCCGATCCGTTTCTAGTCACCACATTGGTGCCGTTTCATAAGGTCGGTCACTCACCTTACCAAACCGCCCGGCTAATAGCGCAGTTATCCGTTAGCCGGAGTCCCGGTAACCACGTCGCGGAAATTAGGCCGCGAGAGCTAATTCGTTATTAGCACTTAATTTTTTGCCCAGGTTTTTAGCGAGGCCACCCAGGCGATCCTCGACTTGCCACCTTCATTGCGTCATCTTAGTCGAAACCTTGACGCCCCCTAGTGTTCTTTTTCTAAGTTAACCGGGAAGGAATGATTTGCAAGAAATAGTAGCAAGTAACTGGCCACTAGTAAATGGGTAGGTGCTTATTATTACTGATCACTAGTCACCGTCTTTAACCGAATCTCTACGCGTCGATTGAGTTGTTGTTCTTCGATAGTGCCTTGAGGATTGGCGATGGGTCTTTGTTCGCCATAGCCGATGACTTGGACAGGGGCGGCAAGGGGAGAGTTTTGTCGCAAGAAATCGTGAACGGCTTGAGCGCGTTGTTCAGAAAGGGTTTGGTTGTAAGCATCATCGCCAAAAGTGTCAGCATGGCCTTCGATGGAAATTTGGGCTTGAGGATATTTTTCAATGAGCGCAGCTACTTGTGATAAGATAGAAGCGGCGGTATCGCGAAGTTGATAAGAATCAAAGTCGAAGAGCACTTCGTTGGATAGTCGAATCACCACACCTTCCGGGCTAGCGAGTTGGTCACTAAGATCAGCGTTTAAAAGTTGTCCCACGTCACTAAAGCCAGGGGAATTGCCTAGACCTGCTCCGATGCCATTTCCTACGAGTTGGGCGTTTGCGGGTAAAGCTTCTTCGGCTTCGTGGCTAGGCAGTGTGGAAGGAAGATTAAAAACGGAGTCATTGGTTGAGGTTGTGGCAGTGATATTTTGTGACAAGGAAGGAACGGTGCGAGTTGCGAGATCGGAGGCGGGCAATTGGGATGGCATGGTTGGATTTTGATTAAAAGTAGCCGTTTCTTGCGAAGGCGCTGGCGGAGGCGGTGTGGAGACAGTTGGAGGAGGGGTGAAGGATTGAAAGCTGGACGAAGCGGATTTGGCGGCTTCGCTTAAGGCGATTTGTTGCGTAGGTTTGCTTTGAGGTTCTTGTGTTTGGATACGAAAAGGGCGAGCTGGCTTGAATTTAAGTTGAGCCAAAGCAAAGTTGCTTAACGTCCAGTGTTGAGCCAAATAATAACCTGCTAAATATAAGAGACAGGTCAAAGTGATGGCGATAGCAAGACGTCGACGTGTCAATCGGTAACCGAGCAATACTCCTTCAGTTTTGACAGTTTGATTTTTCATTTTTATTCACTCAGACGCTTTTGATAATCGGTTTCTAATCGTTTTGCTTCTTCTAGGTTGCCAGCTTGGCGATAGGCTTCGGCGGCTTGTTTTAATGCTAATAAAGTAAGGTTGGTGTCGTCGTAAAGCAAGGCTACGGATGAATAATATTTGGCAGCTTCGGCAAATTGTTTTTGTTTCATGAGCGTTTTGGCCAAAACCAGGCGCGCTTTCGCATTAAATTCGCCTTCTGGAAAGTTGCGCATGATATGCTCTGCTAGTTGGGAGGCTGTCGCAAGTTGGTGATCGCCTAAATTTGCTTGGGCTAGAGCTAGGAGTAATTCTGGGGATTGTGAGAAAGCGGTTTTTCGTAAGGGTTTCAATGTTTGAATAGCTTCGGAAAATTTTTTCTGTTCGAGTTGGGCAAAACCTAGATTAAGTTGAGCGCGTTGTTGAAGATCTGATGAGGTGTTTTGTTGAGCGCGTTGATAGAATGTTTCGGCTTTCGCCCAATCTTTTTTCTTTTGATAATATTCTGCCAGCCAAAAAAGCAATTCGGCTGGAGGCGACCATATTTGAGAGGGTAACGCATCGAGGTCTTGTAGGTAATCATTAACTTTTTCCGGTTGGTTTAAGTAATAGTTAGAGAGTAGTAATCGTTCTGTTGAAGGAGGGTAAAAGGCTTGAGAATTGTCTCGGACAGCGGATAAATCGGCGATAGCAACGGGATAATCTTTTTGTTCAAAGGCGTTTAATCCACGATAAAATTGGGCTGTGGGAGCATTGGTGGAATTTTGGTATTGATCGAGGAAGGCGCTAAGGGTTTGCAAACTTTCCACGAATTTTTTTTGTTGGTGAAGAAGAATTCCTTTTCTGAGAAGCGCTTTTTCTGCTTCGGGTGATTTTGGATAATGGGTTAGAAGGTTTTCTAATTGTATGAGGGCGGGTTCGAGTTGGCCCAATCGTTCTTGGGCTAAGGCGATTTGCCATCGGCTCTCGCTGGCATAGGGGCTTTGGGGAAATTGTTCTAAGAACGATTCGAAAGTTTTTATGGCTTGTTGATCTTGAGAAAGAAAAAGGTAAGACCAAGCTAATTGGTAACAAGCTAACTCTAGAAAGTTTTTGGGTTGATGTTGTTGAAGGATCGTTTCGAAAAGAGGAATCGCTTCAGGAATTTTTTTTTGGTCAAAGTAGAATTTTGCCAATAAATAGCGAATGGTATCACTTTCAGGGGTGTTAGGGTAGTTTTGTAAAAATGAGGCGGCTTCTTGCAGGAAGTTGGGTTTCGATTTTTCTGCTAAAATAAGAAGTTTTTCGTAATGGGCGGCTTGTCGATAGGAGTTTTTTAGGTTTTTATTTTTAGTTAAGAGAGTTTCGTAAGCTTGAAGCGCTAGGTCATTTTTTTGGCTGAAACGAAAGGAGTTGGCGAGGTAGTAAAGAATTTCGTCACGATTTTCTGCAGAAAATTTGTTGTGAAATGTGTTGTAGGTTGCGATGACTGCTTCGTAATCTTTTGAGTAATATTGGGCGCGAAGTAATCCTAGATTGGCAAGTTGCAGCCAATTTTCTGGAATTTCGAGGCGTCGCACGGTTTCAAATAAAG
The DNA here is from genome assembly GCA_019694135.1 of Verrucomicrobiia bacterium. NCBI lineage: Bacteria > Pseudomonadati > Verrucomicrobiota > Verrucomicrobiia > Verrucomicrobiia bacterium. The sequence goes on from JAIBCM010000004.1 coordinate 52,493, forward strand.
CGGTTGCTTCTTTCCATTGTTTTAAGGTGAGGGCGACTGAGCCCGCGCGCACGCCGGCTTCTCCGCGCATGGCGGGAGTGTCAGCTAGAGTTAGTGCCTCACGAAAATGGTCCAGAGCGTCGGCTAAATTGTTTTGTTTTTGTTCCCAGACGCCTAGCGCGAGATGGGCGTAAGCGAGGTAGGGGTTGTTAGTTTTTGTTTTAAGCAAATTTTTGAGTAAGGGAATGGCTTCGGAATCACGATTGAGTTTTTGTAGAGTTTGAATGGTTTGAAATTGAGCATTTAATCGCAAGCCGGTATTGGATGCGGTTTGAATGACTTCTTGCAAAAGGGGTAGAGATTTTTGTGGGGATTGTAGTTCCGCTTTGCGCAAGAGGGCATAGGGTCGGTAGGGGCTACGCGGGTAGCTGATTAACAGTTGATCAAATGTGGCAAGCGCTTCTGAGGTTTGATTGAGTTGGCGATAGGTATCGCCAAGTTTGTAGAGAATTTCATCGCGTCGAAAACTTTGAGGGAAGTTGGTTAAATAGTTTTTTATGGATTCAAGCGCGGCAGGATATTGTTTGCTGAGATAGAGGGCATTTAAGGTGGTGTAGATATTTTTTTCTTGAACGACTATAGCCACGGAGGACACAGAGTTAGTGAGTCCAACGCAGGAAAAAATGGAATAAGAAAAAAGGAAAAGGCAGCAGAAAAAAGTTTTCAAGGGGCTTTTTCGTCACTGGTGGCAAAGGCAATGTTCCAAATATTCGCAGCGCGACAGATGTCGAGAACGGTGATGACGTGTCGGTAGGGCACAGATTCATCAGCACGCAGAATGACAGCTTGTTCAGGAAATTCTTTGGAAATGCGTTGCAAGATTTCTGCGAGTTGGTCGGGTTTTAAAGTTCGACGATTTAAAATGATTTCTCCTTTGGGTGTGAGGTTAAGAATGATTTCGCCAGGGTGCGGTTTGCTGGCTTGGCCTTGTTTGGCGACAGGCACTTGGATGGAGAGCTCTTTTTCGTCGCGGGAAAAGTTCCAGGTCAGAATGAAAAAGATAATGAGAACTAACAAGATGTCGATAAGCGGGGTGATGTTGAATCCGGCGGCGTGAAGGGGAATGTTTTTGCGAAAGTTCATTACTTTATTTGCTAACCGCTAGCTATTGTTGGAGGTGTGTTCCATTTCAAGGCGGGCAAGAAATTGGGTGGTGTGGGATTCCAGTTCTGAAATCAGATATTGCACGCGACCTTTAAAGAAAGAGTAAAAAATCATGGCGGGAATGCCGACGACGAGTCCACCTGCGGTTGCAATGAGCGCTTCTGCGACGCCGTTGGCAAGTGTGGCCGGCCGAATAAGGTTGGGGTCGAGGCCGATGATGTTGAAGCTGGTAATCATGCCGGTGACGGTGCCAGCGAGTCCGACCATAGGTGCGATGATGCCGATATCAAAAAGGTAGGTAACTTGTTGATACATGCGTGAGGCTTGACGGCTACCTTCCGTTTCTGCCATTTCTCGCAAGAGTGCGAATCGAGCGTCAGGATTTTGCAGGTGAAACGTAAGAGTTTTTTGAACAATGCGCGCCATGATTTTAGGATCGGTGGTGCTATAGGCGTTAAGGCCGAGGAGATCTTTTTTTTGCAAGTGCGCATCGATAGTTTGAAGCAAGGCGGGTGTGACGATGGTTTTGGCTCGAAATGAAAGAAAACAATAGAGAATTAGGACAGTGGTGACTGCCGAGAGAAGAAGAAGGGGAACGATGGCCCAACCGCCTTTTTGTAGAACCGTCCAAAGTGTGGGAGAGGAGACGGCTGCTAGAGAGAGGGTTTGAGCTTGAAGAAAAGATGGGATGATAACAAAAATAAAACTGCTTAAAATTCTGAGTTGCATCAAGGCATTAGAACATAAATTAGGCTTAAAATTCAATGCCAAATCTTTAGGGTGAAGTACTAATTTAATTTTTTTTTATTTTTTTAAAAAAAATTTGCTTTTTCTAAAAAAGTGGTTTTTATTTATCCTTTAAACAAAATTATGAATAATTCAAAATTTTTTAGCCTTTTTTTAGGGTTTTTAATGTTATTTACTCACATGAATTCGGTTCATGCTTTTAAGTTAAGTCAGCCTTTTTCGGAATTTGGAAGTGTTGCGTGGCCTTATGATTTTGCCATGTCTGCGAAGGGCCAAGGCTCGGTTGTTTATATTGCGGACCCTGGAGCGTTGAATGTATTTGATCTTTATAAGGTATCGGTAAATGGTGGTTCCGTAGTTAATTTAAGTGAACCGCTGCATTTGGTAGAGACTGCAGGCAGGGTGTATGAATTTAAAATTAGTCCTGATCTTCAAAGGGTGGTTTTTAAGGCGACTTTAAAAGATGGGTTGCCCGGAGAGCTTTACAGTGTGGAAATTAATAATCCTCAACCTATTAAACTAAGTCAACCGTTTGCGCCTAATAATAGTGTGAGTATTGAACAGTTTGATATTAGTTCAGATTCGAAAAGAGTGATTTATCGCGTGAATCCTAACGGGGATTTAGCTTTGGAAGTTTTTAGTGTGCCGATTGAAGGAGGGCCGATTACTACATTGAATGATCCTTTGATTCCGGGTGCATGGAGTTATTGGTTTCAAATAGCGCCAAATGGGCAAAGCGTAGTTTTACAGGGAAATTATGAAAATGTTGGGATGCGAGAAATCTACCAAGTTTCTATCGATGGAGGAGCGAAAACAAAATTAAATTCGTTGCAAATGGCGGGTGATGTGATTGCATTTGAAATCAGTCCTAATTCTCAGCGCGCGGTTTATCTAGCAATCGTGAAACCAGGTCAACATGAAATTTTTAGTGTGCCTTTAAGCGGTGGAGCTTCAACGAAACTGAACGGTCCTTTAATGCAGGGCGGAACAGCGGGCGACTTTAAAATTGCGCCCAATTCAAGTCGTGTTGTATTTTTAGCGGATGATGATAGCACTGACTTAGAGCTGTATAGCGCTGCGATAGCGGGCGGGGGATTGATTAAATTGAATAAACCCATAGTCATGAATGGTGCAATTGGTAATTTCAAGATTAGTCCGAATTCTTCGCGCGTAGTTTATATTGGCGATGTGGAGGTTGATAAAAAGAACGAAATTTTTAGTGTTCCTATAGCCGGAGGAAATGTGACAAAGCTCAATAAAGCGGTGATAAATGGAGGAACGGTTTTTAATTTTTCTATCAGCGGCGATTCGGCTCGAGTGCTTTATTCTGGAATAGTCAATATCAATGCTTCTGAAATTTTTAGTGTTCCTGTTACTGGTGGAGCTTCGATAAAATTAAATTTACCTTTGCAAGGCCAGCAAGATGTGTTGCAAAACGAAATCACTCCTGATTCAACCAAGGTAGTTTATAGCGTGGATGATTGGTTGGAAAAGACGCGAGAAACTTTTTATGTGCCTATTACGGGAGGGCCTTCTAAACGGGTTAATGGAACGATGGTTGAAGGTGGGCAAGTTGGTGAATTTAAAGTGGCACCGTTTTCGGATCGTGTGCTCTATCGCGCTAATGAAGATTTTGTGGATCGTTTGGAGTTGTTTGAAGGGCGATTGCCTTGAAAAATAACTATGAGGCAAATATTACTTTGTAAAACGAATTTGATTAAATAACGTGTAAAAGGCAACCCGCCTGATTTGAAAGGAATTTGACAATCCTATTTTATTGATTTTTAGCTTTTAGTTTTAAGCTGAGAAAAATATTTAGCGAAAAAGGGTAACCCGCCAATTGCTGGCAAAACATAGCGTGCGGTGCAAAGTAAGCCCAATGCTGCAGCGATGTGAGCGTTAAAATAGGGTTGGTAAAAATAGATAAGAGCGCCGTCGCGTGTGCCGACTCCGGCAAAGGTCAGAGGAATAAGACCGGCTAAAATGGCTAAGGGAGAAAGCGCTAAATTAGTAAGAAAAGGAACTGATGCACGCAAAGCTAGTATGAAAAGCCAGATTTGGAAAAGGTGCAAAAACCATAAAAAAATAGAGGTGAGCGCCACGCGAAAAAGGCGGTTGCGATCTTTCCAAAAGTAGTCATGCATGGTAAGCCAAGCTTCTTCGAGTTTATGAAGTTTTTCGGCAATTTTCTTGGGGGAAAAATGTGAGCTGTAATAAAAGAAAGTTTTCGCAAGTTTTTTGGAACTTAAAAGTCCGAACCCCAGAATAGTGCCGCTGACGATGGCAAAGGTCATCATCCAAAAAAGTGCATCTTTTTGTGGGTAGAGTAGCAATCCTAAAATCCCCCAGAGTAGTAAAGAAAGCATATCGCAAGTTTTTTCAAAAACGACGAGGGAAAATGCGAGTGAGCCTTGTAGATGTCCCTGATTTTTTAAGAAGTAAGCTTTTGCGAGATCACCCATTTTTGAGGGAAGAACGAGATTTAAAACGCTTGCTGCTAAGGTTAATCGCGTGGCTTCTCCAATGGGGAAAGCGACTTCTAGAGGAATCATTTGTTGAAAACGCCAAGCTGTTAAAAAGGTGAGGGGAATAACTAAAGCAAGGCTGGTAATCATCCAGCCTGGATGGCAGTGGGCAAAGACTGGTAATAATCCGCGAAAATCGATTTTCCAATAGATGATTGCAAGGATGCCCAGGCTGATGATGAGGGAAATAATTTTTTTCATGCTAAAAATTTAACCAGTGAGTTTTTGATAGAGTTGATGCAAACGCTGGGTAAGGGGACCAGGCTTGCCGTTACCAATTTTAATTTGGTTCACTCGAATAGCAGGAATAATCTCGCGATTGCTGGAGGTAATAAAAAGTTCGGAACAATTTTTTAACAGAGCGAAAGAAATTGGTTTACGAATAAGGTTTAATCTTTCTTTTTTGATTAATTTTATCACTTCCTGAGTTGTAATTCCGATAAGAATGTTTTTATCTGCAGTGATAATTTGATTATTTTTGATGGCGAAAACGTTGAAAGTGGATCCTTCCAAAATGGCGTTTTGATTGTCAACAAACACGGCTTCGTCAAAGCCTTTTTTCCGCGCTTCGATAGTGGCTGTGACTCCGCTTAAGTAGCTGGTCGATTTGGCTTCGGGAAAGGAGCGGGTAAGTGGTGTGGTATAAAGTGAAATGCCCTTTTGATATTGCCATACGGGAAAAGGTTTAAAGGGTTCAATCCAAATGATGACTGAGCCAGTTTTTTCTGGGATAAAGCCCGATGAAATTCCGCCGGTGATGTAAATTTTGATTAAGCTTTCCGGAAAAGAATTGGTTTGGAGCGTTTTGAAAACGCGTTTTTTGATTTCGGCTAAAGAACACGGAAGTTTTAGATGAATAAGAGTTGCGGTTTGTTTTAATCGTTGCAAGTGGGCTTCGAGACGAAATGGAATTTTTTGGTAAGTTCGGATGGATTCAAATGCGCCGTAGCCTCGTGAAAAAGTAAGATCTTGAATGGGCAGTTGAGCGCGATCAGAGCGGATCAGTTTTCCGTTGATATTAAAAAAAGGTGAATGCGACATAAGGCAGTGAAGAATGGCATAATAATTGAGAATGGCGAGTTTTGAAATAAGATAGGAAAGTGAGTATTTTCTCGATTCGAGATTAAGGTTTGCTAAGGGTTGGCGTTTATGACTGAGATTTATCGTTCTACATGTGATTTGGGGGATGGAATGACGGTGACACCTCCGTTCGCGATGGTTATTTTTGGTGCGTCTGGTGATTTGACGGTGAGGAAGTTGATGCCGGCACTTTTTCATCTTTATTTAGAAAAACGTTTGCCGGAGATTTTTCAAATCGTGGGTTTTGCGCGCCGTCCCAAAACCGATGAACAGTTTCGCGCGGAAATGAAGGAAGGGGTTAAAAAATTTTCACGTTCGGAGCAATGGGATGAAAAAGCTTGGGCGGAATTTGAATCGCACGTTTTTTATTCGGTGGGAGAATTTCCCGATGCTTCGGCTTATGAACGATTGCAGCAACGTTTGTTGATGTTGCCAGGAAGTCGTGAGGTAGAGGGGCATTACTTGTTTTATTTAGCAACTGCGCCGGAATATTTTGGTGTGGTGGCGCATCATCTTCATGGAGCGGGTCTTTTTTCGGAATCGAAAAGGCAAAAGTTAATTGTGGAAAAGCCATTTGGCATTGATGGCGAGACAGCAGAAAAATTGACTCAGGAATTGCAAGCCGCGGTAGCCGAGTCTTTGCTTTATCGTATTGATCATTATTTGGGTAAGGAAACGGTTCAGAATTTGCTGTATTTTCGTTTTGCTAATTCTATTTATGAACCGCTTTGGAATCGTCGCTATATTGATCACGTTCAAATTACGGTGGCGGAGTCCGAAGGAGTGGGATCGCGAGGGGGTTATTTTGATAAGTCTGGATCGCTTCGAGATATGTTTCAGAATCATATGATGCAGTTGTTGGCTTTAACTGCGATGGAGCCGCCGGCGTCGTTGGATGCGGAATCGTTGCGTAATGAAAAGGTGAAGGTGCTCTGTTCTATTCCCGATTTTCAGAAGGAGCAATTATCGGAACGTGTGGTGCGTGGACAATATGATGGATATCGAAACGAGGAGCGGGTAGATCCTAAGTCGATGACGGAAACATACGTGGCAGTCAAATTATTTGTAGACAATTGGCGTTGGTCAGAGGTGCCTTTTTATTTGCGAACGGGCAAGTTTTTGAAGCATCGAACTAGTGAAATTGTGGTGGTTTTTCGTCGACCACCGAGTGTTTTGTTTCAAGCAAAGTGCGGTTTGCATTTGATGCGCAATACGTTGCGTATTCGTCTCCAGCCGGATGAAGGGATTCATCTTTGTTTTAATGCGAAAACACCAGGACGTGGTCGTATTGAATCGGTGGATATGGATTTTAAATATGCTTTGGAATTTGGTTCGTATTCGCCTGAAGCTTATGAGCGTTTGTTGTATGATGCGTTGGTGGGCGATTCCACGCTTTTTACTCGTGCGGATGAGGTTAAAGAGGCATGGCGTATAGTTGACTCGATTCAAAATCAGTGGCAGGATCAACCTATGCACACTTATGCTCGGGGCAGTTGGGGGCCTGAAGCGGCAGATCAATTAATGACATGCGAGGGAAATCGTTGGTTGACGGAGGAGGCGAGCACTCGATCGACCGCGCCTTGATTTTATGAAAAATGTAGCTTTTTTTGAATACGATAATGAACCGGCTTGGATAGATAATTTACTGAAAGCCTGGAAACGATTAGGAAATATCGCGATACAAAATCGTGGTTTTTTTGCTGTGGCTTTAGCAGGAGGTTCCACCCCCAAGTCATTTTATCAAGCGTTGGCGAAAGAGGAATGGAATTGGGGGGCGACGCGTCTTTTTATTGGTGATGAACGTTATGTGCCTCCGGATGATTCTCAGAGTAATTTTTTGATGATTAAACAAAATTTATTGGATGTTCTCCATGGAGCTTCTTCTTCTATCTATCGTTGGAGAACGGAATTGCGTCCTGAAGCAGCTGCGGAGGAGTATGAAATGCAGTTAAAACGAAATTTGGGTGATCCTCCTAGTTTTGATCTGGTGTTGTTAGGGTTGGGAGCAGATGGTCACACGGCATCGCTTTTTCCAGGCTCCAGCGCGTTGCGGGAAGCAGGTCGTTTTGCTGCGGTGAATGAAGTGAAAAATTTAAAAACGTTACGATTGACTTTGACCTATCCGATTCTCAACACAGCGCGAGAAGCCTGGTTTTTGATTCGCGGTGAAGAAAAGCGAGAAATTTTGGATGCGTTGCGCGATTTGGAAGCTTCTTATCCTGCGGCAAGAATTCGTCCCCAAAATTCTAAATATTATTATTTCTTGAGCGAAAAACAGAAAGAAGAGTCGTAAAAGGATGAAGAGCAGGCCACAAAAGCTTAGTGCGCTCTGACTCGACAGTTGCAAAAGGCTTGTTACGCTGAACAGCGTGTTCGGGAAATGTTTTGTTTTGCTGAATTTGGTTTTAGGTTTTGCCAGTTGTACATGGGCGGAAACGAACCAAGTTTATATCGTCAAAAAAGGCGATACGCTCACTCGTATTGCTGTTTGTCATAAAGTTTCTTTGACTGATTTGGTTGAGGTTAATCAAATTGATCCGCAAGCGATTTTATCCATTGGTAAGCAGTTGGTGATTCCCAATCCTGTTATAGTAACCAATTCGGCCACGACCAATGCAGAACCTGTTTTAGTTATTCCTTTGCCTGAGCTGCGAAATACAGATAGTAATGTTGTTGCGCAGACTTTTACTAATGCATCAACTCTTACAAATGAAATAAAAGAATCAACGAATTCTTTACTAATCACTAATGTGATTTCAGCGCCAATCAAAAATTCATCGCATGTTGAAGAGATTTATGTCGTGAAGCCGGGCGATAATCTTTATAACATTGGCAAGCGCTTTAGAGTTTCAGTTGAAGAATTGACGCAATGGAACCAAATTTCAGCAAAATCTATTCTTAAGATTGGTCAACGTTTGAAAATTTATTTGCCGTCTTCAGTTGGCTCAATGACTAACGCTGATGTTGTCTCCATTAAACCAGATTCTTTACCCCCTAAGGTAGAGCCTTTAATTTTAGATTCCTCGCCCAAACCTGAAAAAAAACCGGAGCCGCCATTGATTAGCAATGCTCCAACAGCACCCGTTCATTCTCCTGAACTCACAAACTCATCAGTTGTTGTCTCGAATAAGACTGAGGAAAAAAAGCCTGAATTAAAAACAGAAAGAATTGAAAAAGCAGAAAAAGTGGAAAAACCAGAACCAGAAAAAAAACCGGAACCGCCGCGACCTGTCGCTAAACCTCCTCCGCCCAAACCGGTTCAGCCGCCTCCAAGTCCTCCTCCTAAGCCCGATTCTTCAAAGGGTGGTGACAACTATATTTTTCTTCAACGCGTTAAAGCGAAAATCGATCAACCCAGAGTAAAGCCGGGTCGTTGGAAATATATCGTAGTCCATCATAGCGGCACGAGACAAGGGAATGCTCAAATTTTTGATACTTATCATCGCAAAGTCAAACGCATGGAAAATGGTTTGGCCTATCATTTTGTGATTGGTAATGGAAGCAGCACTCGCGATGGTGAGATCGAAGTTGGTAATCGCTGGATGAAACAGTTGCAGGGGGGACATCTTTATAGCGAATATTTAAATACGATTGCGATTGGCATCTGTTTCGTGGGAGATTTTAATCGCGATAAACCTACGGCTAAACAAATAGCCGCTTGTATTGAACTTATCGATTATCTCAAGAAAATATGTGGTAATTCTAAAATCAAATTTTGTTTGCATCGCGAAATCAATCCCCGTCCTACTGATTGTCCCGGTGATCGTTTCCCAGCTACTTTATTGCATCGAAGATTGGACTAATTAAAACTGGTAGCCAATTGAAACTGAAAATGCGTGATTATCAAATTTATAATCTCCATCGGCAGTTTCTCCAACCATAGAAGTGGTTTCACTATTTCTCACATGATTCCAAGGTCCAGTAACATAGTGGTAAGCTGCGGCGTAACGCCAATTTTTGTAACGGTAGGAAAGTCCGCAGCTCATGAAATGTAAATCAGTGTCTGGTAGGGCAGGAAAATAATTAGCATTTGGCACAGAATTTTCACTGAAGACGTAACCAGCACTTAGGGTCAAACCGTTCTGAAAATAGTAGCTAGCTCCAAATTCATACATCCAACTTGCTTTCCAATTGAGAGGCAAAACGACATCTCCTGAATTTTTTTGAATGGTTACGCTATTTAATGTGTCCCAATCCGACCAGTGTGCATTAAATTCAAAATTCCAAGATGGGGTGGGACGATATGAAACGCCCACTACAACCTGTTGAGGAAAATCAACTCCAACGGTAGTAATTTCAGAAGGAGTGTAGGGATTGGCTTCTGAATTGCCACGAAAATTCATAGTTGTTGCACTTCGATAAGTTGCTCCAAAAGAAAGTTGGCGAATGGGTTGCCACAAAAGACCAATATTAAAACCGTAAGCGATATCGTCTCCCTCTACTTCAAATTCATCGCTTTTGGGAAGACCGAATAAAGAATTTTGAGGATTGTTATACAAACTACTTGGCACAAAGATTCCGCGTTCTATTGAAATTTTGGCATAGTTAATGGTTGGGCCGGCAGCGATAGAGAAACTACGACTGACTTGTAAAGCAACGACAGGGTTAAAAGTTAAATATTGTAGTTTGGCTTCTGTAACGATGCTGCGAAACCCAGAATCTTCTGGCCATTCTAATGCTAATCCATAAGGAGCGTAGAGACCTAGCCCAAAAGAAAAGGGGCTGTTTTTAGGTGATACGGTATAAAAAAAGCTTGGTATGGATTGCAGCTCACCATCTGTATCAGAGTGGTGACCATCTAGACTTCGATATTCTGATTTGACGGTAATAGCATAGAGATTGAACTGAAGATTTTGTTTTTCTAAATGAGTGATACCGGCTGGATTGTAGTAAATGGCAGAAGGATTATCCGCCGTTGCCACAAAAGCATTTCCACGAGCCATTGCTTCGGCATCTTGGTTGGGGAGTAAAAAACCAAATCCATGGCTATCTTGAAAATTAATGGTAAAAAAGGTTAAGAAACTCACAATAAAATAATAGAAAAAACGACAGGAGATGGTGTGCATACTAATAATGATTTACAGTTAAAAAAAATTCTATTAAGTAACTTATGGAATTGCGAGACTATTATTAAAAAGTATAAAAGGTAATTTACATGAAAAATAAAGTGGTATTAGTCACTGGGGGAAGTTCTGGAATCGGCAAAGCAACAGCGCTTGCGTTAGCTCAAGCAAAAGCAAAAGTAGTCGTGGTTGCTGATAAAAATGAAGAAGGTTTGCAGGGGTTAATCCAAGAAATTAAAAGTATCGGTGAAGAGGCTTTTTATATTAAAATGGATGTATCAAAAGAGGGTGAGGTAGCGGCTTTGGTTGAAAAAATAGTGGCAAAGTATGGTCGCTTGGATTGTGCTTTTAACAATGCAGGTATTGAAGGGCCTCAACTTCCGCTTCATGAATTAAGTGAAAAAGATTGGGAGCACTTGATTAGTATTAATCTAAAAGGGGTTTGGCTATGTATGAAATATGAAATAGCTCAAATGTTAAAGCAAGGAGGTGGAGCTATTGTTAACATGTCTTCCGTGGCGGGAGTTGTAGGGCTTCGGGGTTATAGTAGTTATGTAGCTGCCAAACATGGTGTGATTGGTCTCACTAAAACAGCTGCTTTAGAATATGCGACATTAGGCATTCGAGTGAATGCGATTTGTCCCGGTGCTATTAATACTCCTCTTTTAGATCGCATGATTGGAGGAAATCCTCAAATTGAGCAATGGCTGATTTCACAAGAGCCGGTAGGTCGTTTGGGGCAACCGGAAGAAATTGCTAAGGCTGTTGTATGGTTATGCTCGAACGAGGCGTCTTTTGTCACGGGTCACTCCATGGTGGTGGATGGGGGAGCAACAGTTCAGTAGATTAATAATAAGTGATTTACTTTTCTCATTATCGTTTTGAAAAAAAGATTGAAGAAAAAGAGCGTTCTTCTATGCTTTTTTTTCATGAGCGACCCATTGCAAGTGGTTTTAAGAGAGCTTCAAGACTTGTCGGATTCGCAAGTAGAAAAAGTCGCAGAATTTATTGCTTATCTTAAGGGATTAAATGAGTTAGTCAAAAATGAGGAAGATGAGGACTTCTTAGAATCTGATTGGAAAGAGGGTAGGTTTGATCTCAATTGATAGCAAGAAATCACGGCTTTTTATTTACTAGTGAAAGATCGCGGTTTGAATCTTGAATGAATAGTGTTAATTCTGTTCCTAAGTGAGATAATAATCTATCTGGCTCTAGCTTTCGCGGAAAGAAAGAGATCAGGAATTTACTTTACATAATCTCTATTTATAAAATATTGAAACCTCAGCCACCCTCTTTTTAGGAAGAGGAAAATGGTTTTCTTTGCTGGAATAAGCTTTAATTTTATTTATCAAACCTAAAACTAATGAGTTATTTCTTCACTTGTATCATAAGGCTTTTCGAGGCATATTTTTAAGTTTACACTGACTATGATGATCAGTTCGGATTCGGGAAAGGAAAGTTTTGTTGTTTGTCGTAATAGTCAAGGAAGTGCTGTGCGCGCCACGGTGCTTCGAATGACTCGTCATACTGTTACCTTTGAAGTTTATAATCCCTTTAGCATATTACAAAATTCGGAAGTTTTATCTGAATTTAAAATTTTTGTGGGAGAAAGGCTTGCTTATAATGGCAAGGCTGTGGTGAGTGGGATTGTTAATACAGGTCTTTTATTAATTTGTGAAGTGAGTTTAGGAGAATCCTGGTTGGATGTAGACGTTTTTTCCCCTTTTGGCCTTCAAAAAAATATAAAATCTGAATTCGAAACTTTTCTCAAAGGCTGGGAAAGACTTCAAGGTGTCGTATCTGATTTTAAAGTTATGATTGCCGATATCCAGATGTTTTTAACCGATTTAAGACAATGGCTGGAGCAAGTTGAGTTTGGAATTCAGGCAGATCCCAACCAGAATCATGAACAGGTAGAAAGAGAAATCCTAGAAGATTTAGAAGGAGTCATGCTAAGGCGCGTTCAACCACTTTTTGACCGTTTTGAAGAAATGACATCGGGCATACAGGAGCCTATGCGTCCTATTCATCGTTTTTACGCCAAGCAACAACTTCATCCTTTGGTGCTTTGTGCTCCTTTTGTCCATCGAACTTATCAAAAACCTTTAGGCTATGCGGGTGATTTTGAAATGGTAAATATGATTTTGAACGATCCTTTTCAAGGGAGCTCCTTATTTGCTAAAGTAATTAACTACTCCTTTTTACAACAGGCTCCTGCACAGGCACACCGAAACCGCGTTAAATATTTAACTAATATTTTATTTGATGAGGTGGAACGTTTAAAAACTTCTGGCAAAAAAATTAAGATATTAAATTTGGGTTGCGGTCCCGCTCAAGAAATACAAAATTTTCTTCAGGCTTACGATCTTAGCGATTTAGCGCATTTTACTTTAATTGATTTTAATGATGAAACATTAGCTTATACGGAGCAAAAAATTAAAAATGCCTGTAAGCAATTTAAGCGGCAAGCTGAGTTTCGTTTTGTTAAAAAATCAGTTCATCAAATTTTAAAAGAGTGTGGAAAAAGTAACGAGATACTGATGCCTGAAGATTATGATTTGGTTTACTGCGCTGGATTATTCGATTATTTATCAGACAGAGTTTGCCAAAGATTAGTAGAAGTTTTTTACCAATTAGTTAGGCCCGGCGGGTTAGTGGTGGTAACAAATGTGGACATTCAGAATCCGCAAAAAAATATGATGGAATATGTTTTAGAATGGCATTTAATTTATCGTAATTCAGAAAATCTTCAATATTTGGTCCCAAAAGCCGTAGATAAAAACTTTTGGTCAGTCAAAGCCGACGAAACAAAGGTTAACATTTTTTTGGAGTTAAGGAAAAACTTGAGTTTGGTAAATGTCTGATGCAATCCATCTAACAGAAGCTTTTAAGCAATACAACCGTCAGATGCGGATTGTAAATGCTCGTATCGCGTGCTTGCTTGCTGGTTCTTTAATGCCGCTCGGTGCTTTGCTTGATTTTCTTGTTTATCCTTCTTATTTGTTGTCCTTCTTTAATGCTCGATTGTTATGTGCTTTTTTAATTTTTTTAGTTTGGTTTATTTTAAATACTAAATGGGGAGAGCGTTATTATTTGATTTTTTCTCATGGTTGGTATGCCCTCCCTACTTTTTTTATGGCCTGGATGATCTATCGAACAGAAGGTGAAACCTCTCCTTATTATGCGGGATTGAATTTAGTGATTGTAGGAACGAGCGCTGTGGTCCAAGGCACCTTTTTACAGAGTATTGTTTCTGTCTCTGTAGTGGTAGTTTGTTATTTTATTGCGATATTCACTCATGGAAATTTTGAACACATTAAAGCTTTTATTAGTAATCTTTATTTCATTATTTTAACAGCTATCATTGTGCTTACGGGAAGTTACTTTTATAATCGATTGCGTTTTCGCGAGTTTGCTTCGCGCTATGAATTGGATGAAAATAAGCGTGAGTTGGAAGCGGCGAATCAGAAATTAATTGAGTTGGATCAGGTCAAGAGCCGATTTTTTGCCAATGTCAGTCATGAATTGCGAACGCCGTTAACATTGCTTTTAGCTCCTTTGGATAAATTGCGGGCTCAAAAAGAGTTGAAGACGATTCGAGGAGGTATGGAGCTTTTAGAGATTATGTATTCCAATGCGATGCGATTGTTGAAGTTGATCAATGATTTATTGGATTTGGTGAAATTGGAATCGGGCCGCATGGAAATTAAGAAAGAATCGGTTGATGTCGAAAAATTAGTCTTGGGAATACTGACTTCGATTAAAAAAATGGCAGAGGATAAAATGGTGCGGATTAACAATCAAATTTCCGAACAATTGAGTTGGGTTAAATTAGATCGTGATAAGTTTGAGAAGATTATACTTAATTTGGTTTTTAATTCTTTGAAATTCACTCCGGCAGGAGGAAGCATTACCGTAAAACTTTTTGAGCAATCAAACCAATTGGTTTTGCAGGTGATCGATACGGGAATGGGTATTGCTAAAGAGCATCTGCCTCATATTTTTGAGCGTTTTTGGCAAGCGGACACTTCTTCTCGAAGAAAATATCAGGGCACAGGAATTGGGTTGGCTTTGATTAAAGAATTGGTCGAAGCGCAGGGCGGTAAAATTGTAGCTAAAAGTGAATTGAAAAAAGGGACGGAGATGACGATTTATTTGCCTTTGGAAAAAGGCGAGGCGACTGTGGATTTAGAACCGTCTCATACGTTACCGCTTGCGGAGTGGTCATTAAATGGGGAACGAAGCGAAGCAGAGGAGGTCACGGTAGTTTCACCTTCGGAAGAGTGGCTAGTGCAGTTGCATAAGCGAGCAGAATTATTTCCGGCGATGGTTTCTTTACGAGAATCGATTAAGCCGGTTGAGACCAATCTTTCTTCCAATCGGCCAAAAGTTTTAATTGCAGATGATGAGCCTGATATGTTGCGATTTATTAAATCGCAGTTGCAAACGCGTTTTCAAATTTTGGAAGCGACTAATGGCCAGCAGGCTATTGACAAGGCGCAACAGTTTTTGCCGGATTTAGTTGTGTTAGATATGATGATGCCAGTTAAAGATGGGGTGCAGGTTTGTCAGGAGTTGCGAGAAAAAATTTCAACTCGGCATTTACCTATTATTCTTGTGACGGCGCGCGCAGATGAGGAGACAAAGCTCGCGGCGCTTTCGGCAGGCGCAACCGATTTTTTAACGAAACCGTTTTCCTTAACGGAACTTTTAGTGCGTTGCGAAAATCTAATTAGCGCTTTTCAGTTGCAAAAAGAAATTGCTAGAAAAAACCAGGAATTGGAGGCGGCTTTGGAACAGATCAAAGAGGCGGAAGCTCAGTTGGTGCAATCGGCCAAAATGGCATCTTTGGGGCGCATGAGTGCAGGATTAATTCATGAAATTAACAACCCTTTAAATTATGCGAATTCGGCAATGTATGTTTTGAAAAAAGAATTGGTTCACTTGCCTGAACCTTCGCAGGAAAAAGTTAACGAAACATTACAAGATGTGAATGATGCCATTCAGCGAGTGCGCAGTATTGTAACGAATTTGCGTGGATTCACACATCCCGACACGGAAAGTTTTACGTGGGTTTTTGTTCAGGATGTTTTTGATGCCGCTATCCATTTTATTAATCCAGAAATTCATCGCGATAATATTAAAGTAGAAGTTCAAGTGGCTAAAGATTGGGAAATTCTAGGTAATAAAAATCAGTTGATTCATTTAATGATTAATTTGTTGCAAAATGCGATTGATAGTATGAAAGAAAAAGAATTTAAGGATGGAGAAGTGCCCACTTTGCGTATTCAAGGAGGTATCGGTTCCGAAAATGCAATTAGCATTCGAGATAATGGAATGGGCATTCAAGAAGAAAATCGTGAAAAGATTTTTGACCCCTTTTTCACGACAAAAGATGTTGGTGCAGGCATGGGATTGGGGTTAAGTATTTGCTATCGGATTATTCATCAACACCAAGGAAGGGTGAGAGTCGAGAGCGAAGTGGGGAAATTTTGTGAATTCATCATTGAATTTCCATCGCAAAACTGTAAAAAACAATCAATTGAGAGCGATGCTCTAAAGATATAATTATGGAAACTCCTTACGACTACAAAAAATTTGCTATTTTATACGTGGATGATGAAGAAAAATCATTGAAATATTTCACGCGAAGTTTTGATGATCATTTCCGCATTTTTACTGCATCCAACGCTGCGGATGGTTTTGAAATTTTGAAAAATCACGCTGATGAAATTGGTATTTTGATTACGGATCAGAGAATGCCTGGAGAAAAAGGGGTTCAGTTGTTGGAAAAAGTGCGTCACTTACGACCACGTATTTTGAGAATTTTAGCAACGGCTTATTCTGATATGGATGCTGCTATTGATGCTGTTAATACGGGCGCGATTTACAAATATATTACTAAACCCTGGGATATTCCTTATATGGAAATGACATTGCGTCGTGGTTTGGAATTTTTCATTGTTCAACAAGAACGCGATGGATTGTTAAAAGAAAAAATCGGAGCGTTGCATCGGGTCATGATGACGGATCGTTTGCTTAGTTTGGGGATTTTGGCTTCTGGTTTGGGACATCACATGCGCAATTCGTTGGTGGCAGTAAAAACTTTTTTGGATTTGGCACCGGCAGAATTGCGCTCCGAAAGCATTGAAATAGAAAAATTGAGAAATCCCAATTTTTGGAACGATTTTTACGGTTTAGTTAAAGATCAGGTTAAAAAAATTATCGATATTTTAGCGGATTTGGAACATATTCCTGATAAACCGAAACCCGATCTTTTCAAGCCAGTAGATTTGTTAAGTTTAATTCGATCGGCTGTAGAATCTTTTCAACCCAAGTTTCAAGCCCAGTCAGTTTCTTTGGAATCACATCTGCCCCAGACACTTGCTCAAGTTAAGGGGGATAGCGCTATGTTTGATCGACTTTTTCGTTTGTTATTGGCGGATGAATTGGCAAGTTTAGCCAAAGGACAGAAATTGTCTTTCACGGTGAAAGAAGGAGTTTCTGATGGTGCGGAACCAAAAGAAATTTTGATCGTTTTAGAAGATGATGGCAAAGGGCTTTCGGATGAATTATTGCGTAGCGTGTTTGATCCCTTTTTTGTGCGTAGCAATGGCGCTCAGGAGTATGGCATTAACCTTTTAGCTTGTTACTTCATTGTGCATCATCACGGAGGTTCTATGAAGGTGGAAAATCGCTCTGAAGGAGGATTGCGTCTTAGCGTTCGTTTGCCTTTTGATCCAGATACTTCTCTTTGTCGTGAAGAGGATCGTAACTTCTTACAAAAAGTTTTTATTAACGAACAAGTTTGGGAAGATCTTTTAGCAAAAGGTTAAGAATTAATCTTCGCTGCTAAGATTTTGAATTTTGTGGTGGTTTCGATTATGTTTAGAAAAAGTATTCGTTTTTTCTTTCCAAAGAGTTTGAATTAAAAAATAACCTCCGAGCCCTAAGATTAAACCGATTACTGAACAACCAAGAAATAGTGGAAATCCTGCTTGCCATAACCAAGTGAAATTGCCTTCAAAAGATAGAGTAGTCAGAGGGCGATTTAGGAGGAAACATCCTAAAGCATACGCAAAAGAATAAAAAAAAGGGGCTGTCAAAGGATTGGTAGTAAAAAGCAAAATAATAGTAGTCGGAAGATTGGCACGCAACAAAAGAGCCAGAGTTAAACCTGCAATCAAATGAAATCCAAAAAAAGGGCTCGTGCTAATTAAGCAGCCAATAACCCATCCTCGCGCGACCGGTTGTTTTCGCCAAGCCCAAGACGATTTCAAAAAAAGATTGTCGCCAAAACAACGATGTAAAAAACCGCCACGAAGTCGCCTTCGAGAAAATCCTTTCTTATGAATCCAACGAAAATATTTGAGTTTCAACAATAGCTCCTATTCAAACTGACGTGTCACTCGCCAGCAGCAACAAACGACTGACAATTTACTATGTAACACAATTCTTTTGCTTATTAAATTAGAAAGAAATAATGAAAAGAAAAAATCGAAGAATGATAATGTCTTACACATGGTTTTGTTAAGCGTAGCGACAACGTTGCGCATGAGTTAAAGCCACTGCCAAGGCATCACTTGCGTCGGGCGAGGGAGTGGTGTCTAAGCCTAATAAAGCTCGGATCATGAATGCGACTTGATTCTTACGAGCAGCTCCGCGCCCGGTTGAGGCCATTTTAATTTGACGCGGAGCATATTCAAAAAGCTCCAGACCATTTTGAGCCACTGCCAGAAGAACAACTCCCCGTGCGCAACCTAGCGTGATAGCAACCGAATGGCTTTGCACATAGATGGTTCTTTCTAATGCGACACCATGAGGATGATAATCATGAATTAAACTCTGCAATTTTTCATAAAGGTTCGCTAAACAATTTTCTACGCTTAATTGAGGCGAATTTTTAATGATTCCCCAAGTTAAAACGCGATGACGGGATGGAGAAAAGCTTTCGATAACGCCATAACCCGTACTGCGCAGCGAGGGATCAATGCCAAGAATCACTTGTGAAGAGCTCATGAGAGATGGTTTCTTAATAGAAAAATAGTATCATTTATGGCATATTATTACTATGAAAACTCAAATCAAAACTTGGTTGTTATTGGGTTGTTTTATTTTTAACGTTTACGGAGTGATGGGGCAAACCTTTGAAATAGAAACGCCCAAAACAAAAAAGAAAATAACTCCTGTAGAGCCCTCGCGAGCTCCTAATCGCATTATTGGCAAACGAGCTAATTATAGTGGAGCGATTATCCAATTCATTAAAACAAAACCGGCTTGGCAAGCAATCAATCCTTTTGCCCCGAAAGCCTATGGAGCAGGTTATCATAACACGACCCAGGATCCCTATTCTGGTGAAATCGACGGATTAAAGCTGTTCTCTATTGAGTTTTAGGTTAAACTCAAACTTATGGGTTTGTTTGGATTCGGTTCGGAAAACGACAAGGGTGAAGAAAAAAAAGAATCTTCTATCGATTCGGCGCAAAATGCATCTTCGTCCGATGAGCGCAAACCGACTTGTTCCGAAGTTACGCCTCGTTTGAAAGCATTGCCTTCCGGATTAAAAAAAGTTTCTGCTGGCTCGATTTCTTTAAGCTCAAATGAAAATAATGCCTCTCAAACTTCCTCTTTACCAGTCGAGGTTTCTCCAGCTTCTTCAGAAGATATGGTTTCAGAAAGTCAACGTATTTTAGCTTCACTAGCAAGTTTGACCGAGAGCGAACCTGTAGCAAAACCTGAAGAAAAAAAACAAGAATCGATTGTCGAACAATCGACTTCTCATGCTCAAACTTTTATTTCTTCGCTGCCTTCAGTCGTCATATCCGAATCTTTTTCTTCGGTGTCGCAAGATATTTCTACCGTGGCTGAACGTCGACAACGTGCTTATCGAGCTCTGTCACGTTGGTTGAACAATCCGACAGAAATTGAAGTGGATCTGGTTAATTTACCAAAAATTTTGCTAAAAAATTCTGAAATTCATGGTGCCGCCATTATCGATCAAGAAGGATTAATTTTAGGTTTGGAAACCTCGATCGAAATCAATCGTAAAGTGCTAGCGAATTTAGTATTGAAACTTTTTTATCAATGCCGATTTGCTGCCGAGGAGTTAGATCTTGTTTTTCGTGATCAAACAATTGTATCTCTTGGTGAATTAACTCTGCAAATCAGTCATTGGCAGGCTTTTTATTTGATTACTTTTCATCAGCATTTGCCCTCCGAAAAACTTTTGCATCGATTGCGAAAAACGGTTCGAGCTTTGGCTCGGGTTGAAATGGGAGTTTAAATCTTATCGCATTTCATTCCAGATTTTGAGCGAATAACGTTCTTTCTCTAATTTTTTTGCCAAAACGATTTCTTCTTCGGTTAATTGATCGCTTTGGAATTTTTTTTCAAAAATTTCTTCTACAGCTTGAATAAGATGTGAGAAAAAAGTTGTCGGCAAAGAATTGATTAAAAGACTGCCTTGATGCAAAACGGCAAGTTGGGTGCGACGTTGTGCGGCTCCGGCAATTTTTTGTCCGGAGCTATTGACTAAATCAAATTTAACCGGTTTTTGAAAGCAAGCTGAAGATTCCAGTTCAGAAGGTGCGGGAATAACTTGGCTGGTGATGTGACAGTGGGATAACGCTTTTTGGATGGCTTCATGAATTTTTCGATAACTTTCGCTCGTTCCGCTTTGTGCAAGGGAGTGGTTGCGAGGAAAAATGAGTGTATAGGTAAAATCGTTTGCATGATCCACCAGACCACCACCGGTTAAACGTCGGACAAAACTTCGACCTGGAGGCACCACGCTTTTGCTTTGAAAATACCCTAAAGAAACAGCGGGTTCATTCCATTGGTAAATTCTTAAAACAGGGGTTTGGCAAAGACGCAAAAGAGCTTCATCAACTGCCATATTGTAAGCAGGAGAGTTTTTATCATGATGAATGACGCGAGCCATAATGAAATAATCTATTTCAAGCACGCATCAATTTCAATGATTTGAGAAAAAGTGTTAGCTGGCAACGCTTCCCAGTCGACTAAGTTAGAAAAGGTGAAATCTGTTTCATTAGCATAAAGTGCTTGAGCTTGGGGCACAATTAACACCTTTTTAGCGCGAGTAAAAGTGACATATAAAAGACGTTGTAATTCTTCTCGTTGCGCTTTTTTTGTGATGGCTTCGTCGTCACAATCTTTTTGGTAAGGATGAACTTGAATTTTTAATTCTTGTGTTTCCGGATGGCGTTTGATTTTGGGATAAGTTTCGGGCGCGTGATAGATGCGACGGTTCATGCCTAAGGCTATGACAATAGGCCATTCTAATCCCTTTGCTTTCATGCTAGTTAAGAATTGAATGGCGTCATTTGGAGTAGAGAAAAGGGGAGCAGGATTTTTTAATTGTTCGGTCAGTTGTTTTACAAAACTTAAAAAAGAGACGCCTTGAATTTCAGCCATGCAAGCTTGATTCAGGATATATTCTAAAGATTCTAATGATTCATCAATTGCTTGTAAACGATCAGCTAATTGCGTTTGCTCAAAAACTTGTTGAACTTTTTGGCTTAAACTTAGTGGAAGCGTTTCTGAGGAACAAATTTCTTTTAAATTTTGTAGGAAAGTCAACGCAGCTTGGAGTTTGGGATGATGGGGCGTTTGACTGTAAAGGTTAAGACCTTCAGATAATTGCAAGTGCGCTTGAGCTAATTCTATGTCCGAAATGACAAAAATTTCTCTCAAAACTCCCAACAATTCAAAACGATCGTAAGGATGAAAAAGCGTGTAAAGGAGCATAGTTGGCCAGCTCAAAGCAGGAGTTAAAAAAGCAGGTTGTTTTTGAGAGAGACTGACTGTGGGAAGTTGGTAGAGGTCAAAAATTTGTCTGGCTTGTTCGAGCCATTCAATTCGAGGGCACAATACTGCTACGTCATTCCAGTTCCATGAAGCACTTTTGAGTAGTTGTTGTAACGGGTGTTTGGTGAGCCATTGAGCGACCCCATGGCATTCACTTATAAATGCTTCCTTAGTTTCGAGCGAAGGAGTTGTAGTAGAAGTAAAATGGAGAGCTATCGAGAATCCAGGATGAGAAGTGGGTTTATGAATCAATTCACGAAATTGAACATGGCTTTGTGTGAGACGGTGAGGAAATACATGGTTTACCGTTTGCACGATATGTTGAGGGCAACGCTGTGTGACGGAAAATTCCAAGCATTCGCTGTCGGGTTGATTTTCATAGGCTTGAGTGTAACGCGTGTAGGTTGCTACATCAGCGCGGTTGCTATAAATGGTTTGTTGATTATCACCCACAAAGGAAAAACGACCCGATTCGGGTGGAGGCGCTTGAAGGTTTTGTGGCCATTGAAAAGGTAAACTTTTCGCAGGACGAGCCAATTCGACTAATATGGAGAACATGTCGGAATCGGTGTCTTGTGCCTCGTCTAATAAAATGATGTAACGACGCGCGCGTAGACGCTCTAGACTTTCCGGTGACTGAAGAAGTTGGTGACACCATTGAATTTGATCATCGTAAGTAATTTTTCGTTCTTTGACTCGGAATGTTTGGTAAGCCAAGGCAACGTGAGACGCAAGGAAGAGAGCTATTTCTGATAGGGCATTAAGGTAGGGATAAAAAGTATGCTGTGCCTGATCTTTAAAAAATTTTGAGCCTTTGTCGTAAAAAGGAATTTCTAAAAATTTTTGATTAGCATGAAAAGCATCCAACCACTTCATTAAATGAGTCTGATTTTTAGCTGTGCTTTCTGCGCCTCGACCTTTTAGAGGTTGATCAGGTGTAAAATGTAGAACAGGTAATGAAAAAGAGATTTGTTTTTGCAAGCGCTTTCGAGCGTCAGCAGGTTTTATTTTGGAGGCTATTTGCAATAAGGTTTCGAAAGTGAAATGGCGAAGAAATTTATTTAGAGGTTCTTCGGGTAATTGAAGTTCTTTAAGTTCCTGGCTTTCACAAAAAGTTGTCCATAATTCAGCGGAATCGTCGATCAAATCTAAATCGCTTGGTAATCCGAGATGATGTCCTTCTTGCGTGAGAAGTTTCAGGCAAAAACTGTGAATGGTTCCGAAATAGGCTTTTTTTAATCGATTGAGTAATGGGTGAAGTTCTGAGTTGGCGGTGAGTTGTTCGATTAATAGGTTTTGGGTGCGAATTTTTAATTTTTCTGCAGCTAGTTTTCCATAAGTTACAACAACGAGTCGGCTTAAAGGATCATCTTGATTGGAATGAGTAGAGGTGTGAGTGGCTAAATGACAAATGCGACGAACAATCGAAGTGGTTTTACCTGTGCCCGCGCCTGCAGCGATACAGAAATTGCGATGAATCTCGGTTTCAAAACGGTGTCGGGCCGAGTTGTCGGAAGGCATGGCAATGAAGCCGCTTTTTAAGGGGCCTGTTCCAGTTGCGCTTTGAGTTTAGCGAGGCCTTTTCTGAAATCCTCTTCAATGAGCGGTGTAAAGACGAGCTGCATGGATTTTGAGATAGGATTTTTGCCATTATCACCGTAACAGCGCCAGGTGACTAAAGTGCCTGAGCCTTGAGGGAGAAGTTCTATGCCGCCGTTTAAGGTGTATTGATCCATATCAAGTCGATATTGAACAAAGCGATTGGGAATGAATTGGGTTAAGGTTAAAATGCCAGAACCTCTTTTACCTTGCCAATATTGTTTAAAACCAATTTCGCCTTCCGTTCCTTCGTAGCTATAAGTGATGGTAGGATCGTAATCTTCTTTGGTCCACGCAGACCATTTTTCCCACTCTTTAAAGTTCAAAACATAAGGGTAAATAACGGATGCATCTTTTTGAATGACTGTCGACTTTTCAACTTTCCATTGCTGGGGCATGAAAGTGGCAACGATAAAAAGAGCGCCAAAAACCAAGAGTAATCCCCAGAAAGTTTTTTTAATCATAATTTTTTCATATCATTTTATTAACATTTCTCAAGATTTAGTTCGTGAGGGCTTGTTTGGCTGCTAAGATTTTTTCGGAAATAGGGCGTGTTGCCAAGGGAAGTGTTTCTGTTTTTTGGTTAGAATGATAAAGAGGGCCTTTCATGCCAAAACAATTTTGTTTTTGTAGGGTAGCCAATTTCTTAAAATAAGGGAGAGCTGCTTCCCAATCTTTTCCAGTGAAAATTTTTATTAAACCTTGATAGGGTGACAAACAGCTAACTGTGATATTCTTGATAGAAGATGGAATGGCAAGATAGGCAGCTAATTGGAGGCCTTGGTTTTGTTCTAAATGTAAAGAATTAATACCTTTAAAATAGTTGGGATAAAAATGGATCACATGCCAGGAGTGATTTTTGTCATTGTCTTCCTGAATGAAAAGCAAATCGCAATGAACGTCTAAAGATATCGGGGAATTGATTCGAAAAGTGGGAGTGACTTGATAATCAGTATAGTTGGGCAATGTTTCCCAGAGATAATTGAGACATTGGCTAGCCATCCAGAATGATTTTTCAATTAGTGTGCTCCACCAAAGTGGGAGAGGATCAATTTCCAAATAGTGTGTCAGTTCTTTTGACCAATGTTTTTGTGTTTGATCTAGCTCATGAAAAAAAGTTTCTTTGGTCCAGGGTTTTTTTGTGGCCAACGTTTGAAAAACCGTTTTGATCCAATCCCAAGTCCAAATTCCTGTTGTTTTATTGAGATTGAAATGAAATTGATAGTGCGCGTTTGATTCGGCTTCCAGAAATGTTTTTAAAGCAAAGGTGGCTGGGAATAAAAGTGCTTGGTGAATCGTTCTGCCATTCCAGTTTTTGGTAAAGTTGGAAAGTGCAGACAGGTTAAAGTTATATTCATCAAAAGGTTTTTCAGGATTTTGTCGAGATTGATGAATGGCAATGAATTCATTTTTATCAAATATAAGAGGTGTAGCAGAAGTTAAAGGTTTTAAAGGTAAACAGTCAACTGATTGCAAGGAATCTGGAAATAAGTTTAAACATTGTCGAAACCATTTATTGGGAAAGCATGGGGTAGAAGGATTAGAAGAATCCATTTCGCGGGTGATGAGAGTAATGGAGTTTTGGCAGTTTTCGCAGAGATCTAAGAATCGGCGATTTTCTAAAACTGTGTAGTCTTCACTGGTCAATAGGTAAGTCTGGTGAGGTGCGCGAAGTTGATTTAGTTTTTTTCGAAGCTCATCCTCTAAAAAAGCATGGTAAGTAGGGGCGGAAGGCCAGACGGATTCATTGCATTCGAGAAAAATGAGATGCGACCATTGGCGATGCGTGGCTTGAGAAAGTGTTGTGAGAATGAGAGGAGATAAAGTTTTAAAATCGGGTTTTTGAAGGTTATTTTGAGAAATTAATTTTTTGATGAAATTCAAAATGATTTCTTTGGGTGCAGGATTAGGGTCAAAAAGAGAGCTAATATTTTCGGGAAAATATTTTTCCCAGGAAAAGGGAAGTGAAAAAAGGTCTGCGACTTGTTTCCATCGATCTTGCGCTTCTAACCAAGTTAAAGTTTGAGGCCAGGGAGGCAATTTTTCAATCAAATGGAGCAACGTTTTATCGAGAGAGTTTTGGGGATTGAGTAGTTTGGCGAGGGTGAAAGTTTGAGTCGTTGGCAGTCTATGAAAGAGATAATAAAAACGTTTTCTGGTCTCGATGGGATCTATGAATGCTGAATTAGGCAGGGAAAGTTCATTTAAAATTTCGATTAAAATAATAAATTTTTCGATGTGACATTGATTTTTTATGTAATCCCAATAAGCCAGAAAAAATTGATCAGTAAGAGACGGAGACGAGCGCAGTTCGAACTCGTGATGAAAGGGGATAGCCTTTTGCTGTAAGTGATGGATGAGTTCAATTGTGGCGGGAGAATCTTGTGGTGCGATGATGCCTATGGGTAAGTCGGTGGAGTTGTGGGAGATTTGGCATGTTAGTTGCTGAAGAACAACTTGAGTTGGTTGCGACTCATCTTTCGCCGAAAAAAGTTTTAATGAGGGTGCATGATTTTTTTGATTTAAAAATAGGTTGCTAACGAGCGAAAAATTAGCGGATTCGTAGCCGCTATCGCGACAGGTTTCGCAATTCACTTGAAGATGATATTCTAAGGTTTGAATCCATAACACGTCGGGGTCGCGCCCTGTAATGCGTGGCATGGGAACGTAAATTTCCATGTCTTGGCTTAGTAAAAAAGTGGTTTGGAGAAGAGATAAATGAGGTAAGAATTCAGCATCCCAACCGATCAAGCAAGTTATCCAATTTTTTGGAATTTTTTTAGTTGTTTGGGATAAAGTTTGCTCTATGTCGGGGTGCCATTGATTAGTTTTTTGCGTTTTTTCTTTCCAATTTTTAGAAAAGGGAGGAAGAGGTGAATCGGGAATGGAATCCAAAGACCAGTGGGCGCGAGTCAAATCTTTGATGGCCTGAAGACAAGAGGCTGGCTGCAAAGCTACGGATTGTGCTATTGCAGAAGATTGCTGACTGGCAATCATTTGAAGAGAAAATTCGAAAACGGAAGGTTCAATCGAAAAGTAGGGGAGGTGTTGGTGATGACAAAGTTCGCTTCGCAAAAGCGCGAGATCAAGGAAGGTGATGTCTGAAATCGAAATATTTTCTTGCGCGGCTCGTATACGAATCCATTGGCTTTGTGATAGATGAGGCAAAATTAAAAAACAGGGCTGTTCAGAAGCTAGAGATGAAGCGCGTTTTAACCAATTACGCAAGTTGTCTTGCCACACGTCTTCCAGAGTTCGATATTGGGCGAGACGGGTTGGAGTAGTTTTAGGAGCGGGATTATAACTCACTGTTAATCATTTCAAATAAGTCTGTATTTTCCAATATGCCATGAATTTTTTCTGCGCCGGGGCCAGAAGCAAGCACCAAACTATCGCCGGCGGTAGGCAGAGCTTGAGGCGATTGAAGAAAGGCGGTTTGGCGATAGTCGGGTGTGAGCGAATTGGTTTGGAGCAAACCTTGCTGTTGCAAGCGTTGCCATTCTGCTTGTTCTTTGGGGGTTCGAGGTAATGCTCCAGGGCCGCTCATCCAAGTGATGGTGGATATACTATTGGTTTGAGATTCAAAAAAGATGTTGCCTTTTGCTGTGGCCGGGAAAGAACCGTGCACTGTTAATCCACCCATATTGTAACCGGAAATAACGAGGATAAGCGCATTTTTGCCAGCATATTTTCGGGCGGTTTTTACGGCGATATCCAGATCCAAAATTTCTCCGACAGCGCGTTTGGCTTGATTTTGAGCAATGGCGCGAGTCGTTAGAGCGCTATCCACTACAAGCAAATAGCCGCCCACTCGATATTGTAACAGTTCAATGGCGCGTCGCACCATGTCTGATAATAACGGGTGTTGAGTGGGACGTTTTTGATTGGGAAACCAATAGGAAAGATCGGCGCGATAAGGCAGTTCGGCATCATCGAAAAGACCCAGCACGCGACCCGCTCTCCAAACCGATAAATCTTCCAATTCATCCGCATTTTCGATGACAGAAAATTTTCTTTGTTTCGCTTCTTGCATGAGATTACGTCCATCTTGGCGCAAGCCTATTGGATAACTTTCGGAGGGGGGACGAAAAACACTTTTCCCGCCGCCCATAAGAATATCAAGTTGAGAAGAATCCATGAATTGAGCTGCGATTTCCGTGCGATTAGCAAGATTTTTGGTATTAGCATAAAAAGCGGCAGGAGTGGGATCGGTTACATTTCCCGTGGTAATGAGACCTGTTTGCCGTCCTTTGCGTTGTGCGCGATAGACCAAGTTATCGAGACGATGATTTTTGGTGTCGAATCCTAGTGTGTCGTTGGGCGTTTTTTTGCCCGTAGCGATGGCCATCGTGGCGGCTGCTTCATCAGGAATGAGACTGTCTGCGGAGTAAGTTTTTAGAAGCGCGACATCGGTAAGTTGATCCAGATAGAGTTCATGTTTTAATCCTTCATCGTAAGCGCGTGATAAAGTTAAAAGTTCTGGACTTAATCCATGAACTAAAAAAACTATGACGCCATGAGGTTTAGGCGTCACATAGCTTTTGATATAAAAAAACGCGAATACCCCAAAGCAAGCGACAACGGCTGCTAAGGTTAATTGAATGCGTGTTGCCATAAGGCAGTGATCATATCAACGTAAGGAGCGCTAGCCTGAAGATTGCGCGCTGAGTTCTTGAATGATGCTGATCAAAGGCAAGAAAAGCGCCACGACAATTACACCTACGATCAACGCCAAAAATACAATCATCAATGGTTCCAAAAGTGAAGTGAGTCCCGCAACAGCATTATCCACTTCGTCCTCATAAACATCGGCTACTTTAATGAGCATGTCAGGCAAGCGTCCGGTTTCTTCACCAATGCCGATCATGCTAATCACCATAGGGGGGAACACGCCCGAAGCCTCCAAAGGAACGGCTACGCTTTCTCCTTCTTTTACACTGTCATGAACTTGGGCAATAGCGTTGGCTAAAACTTGGTTGCCGGCCGTTTCGCGAGTAATATTAAGCGCTTGCAAAATGGGAACGCCGCTAGAAACCAACGTGCCTAATGTGCGAGCGAATCGTGAAATAGCGGTCAGACGCACTAAAACGCCTAACAAGGGAAATTTCAGTTTGGCGCGATCCAAAAGAGCGTGTCCTGAAGCGGTGCGGGCAAAAAGTTTATAGCCAATAATTAAACCCACTACCACGGCAACAATGATTAAGAAATTGTTTTTCATTAAGTTGCTGGCTGCAACGACGAATTCGGTCAGGGGAGGGAGAGGTTTATCGCCTAACATATCGCGAAAAATTTCTTGGAATTTAGGCACAATAAAAATGAGCAAGAAAGTGAGGATAAGAATCGCAATACACAAAACAATGACGGGATAAATCATGGCCGAAATCACTTTATTCTTAATTTTTTGAGCTTTTTCTTGAAACTCTGCCAAACGCGTTAATACCACTTCCAAAACACCTCCGACTTCACCAGCTTTGACCATGTTAACGTAGAGTTTGTTAAAAAGATTGGGATGCGAAGCCATAGCTTCAGAAAAAGTGCTACCGCCTTCTACGGAACTCGACATTTCAACAATCGCGCCGCGAAGTGTTTTATTTTTTTCTTGGTTTGCCAAGGTGTGAAGACCGCGCAAAAGAGGTAATCCGGCATCGATTAAAGTGGCTAATTGTCGGGTGAAAACGGTTAACGCTTTGCTGGATATTTTTCCTGGGCCAAACAAAGATTTTTTTTGTGTGGTAATGCCGGTTGCTTCGGTTTCGATGCCTGCGACTGCGGCTTCAGTAATTTGTGTGGGAAAGTAGCCTTCGAGTTTAATGAGGGAGGCAGCTTCCGTTTCATTAGGCGCGTCCAAGGAGCCGGCAACTTGTTGGCCTCGGGGATCAATTGCGATATAATTATAATTGGGCATAAATTATTAGGTATATTTTACTACCTCCTCAATTGTGGTTTCACCATCAAAAATACAACGTAGACCATCTTCTCGTAAAGTTTGCATGCCTAGTTCGATTGCCTTTTGACGAATGACAATAGAAGGGGAACGGGCGTTAATCAACTCCCGAATCGGATCGGTAACATCCAAAAGTTCATAAATACCTTTTCGACCTTTGTATCCGGTTCCATTACAATTGGAGCAACCGCGACCGTAATAAAAAACTCGATCGCCTACATCGTGTGGGGAAAGATTGATAGTGCTCAAGGCGGCTTCGTCGGGTTCGTAAGGGGTGCGGCATTCAGGACAAATTTTGCGAATCAGGCGTTGTGCGAGAATTCCTTCGAGCGATGAAGAAATTAAATAAGGTTCCACTCCCATATCGATCAAGCGCGTGATTGCACCTGGAGCATCGTTAGTGTGTAATGAGCTTAACACCAAATGGCCTGTGAGCGAAGCTTGAATGGCAATGGTGGCTGTTTCCACATCACGCGTTTCTCCAACCATGATGCGATCGGGATCTTGTCGCAAGAAAGCGCGCAAGACTCGCGCAAAAGTCAGGCCGATTCCTTCGTTCACAGGAATTTGTTGAATGCCTTCGATGTCATATTCCACTGGATCTTCGACCGTGAGTAATTTTGAGTCGATAGTATTGATGCGATTCAAACAAGAATAAAGAGTCGTCGTTTTTCCTGAACCCGTAGGACCTGTCACAATAAAAATGCCGTTGGGTTTTTCGATGATATTGCAAATATAATCAAAAATTTTTTTCGGCATGCCCAACGTTTCAAGCGATAGATTAACTGTAGAACGATCGAGCACGCGCAGAACCACACTTTCCCCAAACTGCGTGGGAAGTGTCGAAACGCGCAAATCCACATTGCGTCCCGCCATAGTAGTTTGTATGCGACCGTCTTGAGGGATGCGACGCTCAGCGATGTTGAGTGCTGACATAACCTTAATTCGTGAAGTGACCGAAAGCGCTAGCGATTTAGGCGGTGGCGTCATCTCATACAAAGCGCCATCGACGCGGTAACGAATTTTGAATTCGCTTTCAAACGGTTCAAAATGAATGTCGCTTGCTCGCGCTTGAATGGCTTGCATCAACACGGTGTTAACGAATTTGACAATAGGAGCCGCATTCGCGGCTTGTTCCAGATCGCCTTTGGCAATATCAGGTGCAATTTCTTGAACGATATCCGCGGCAGAAACTTTGACGTGCCCGAAGTAACTTTGCAGTTTTTCTCGAATTTGGGACGGCAACGCTACTGAAATGTTAATTTCTTTGTTGGTGGCAAAACTTAGATCATCGCGAACTTGAATATTTAATGGATCGGTTAAAACAATAGTAATAGAATTGGAATCGTAGTTGATGGGTAAGGCTTCTTGAAGACGAATGGTTTGAGGATCAATTTGGCTAAGAATATCAGGTCGAAATTCGATGCTATTAAGATCAATAAAAGGCATGCCTAACAAGTTTGCTAAGGTTTGATAAAGGCTTGTTTCATCAAAGATGCCAAAATCGTATAGAACGTCAGGAATAGGTTTACCGGAGCGATGATGTTCTTCGTAAACTTCCTGAAATTGGTCAGGTGTTAATTGGCCTTGCTCCGAAAGAAAAGAAAGAAGAGGATCGGTTTCCATTAAGCTTTATCTCCCATAGTAGCTGACAATACTTCCGAAACCGAGGTGATGCCCGCTAGCACTTTGCGGATGCCATCTTCGCGCAAAGTTCTCATGCCAAGTTGTCGTGCGCGTGCTCGAAGTTCTGCGTGAGAAGCATTTTCTGTGATCATGCGACGTGCTTCATCATTGAGAACAAAAATTTCAAAAATACCCAAGCGACCTTTGTAGCCGCTACCTAAACAGGCTTCGCATCCCACGGCTTCCATAAAGTTTGCCTCGGTAATTTGGCTGGGTTTAATGCCGAGTGATTGTAGTTCGGATTCGGAGGGATCGTGAGGTTGTTTACATTTCGGGCAAAGTTTTCTAACGAGTCGTTGGGCCATGACCGCTTTTAATGATGAAGCGACTAAAAAGGGTTTTACGCCGATATCGACCAAACGCGTGATGGCGCCTGGAGCATCGTTAGTGTGCAAGGTGCTGAAGACTAAATGACCTGTTAGCGAGGCATTGATAGCAATGTTTGCGGTTTCTGCATCGCGAATTTCACCCACCATGATAATGTTAGGGGCTTGACGCAGCATCGAGCGCAAAGCAGCAGCGAATGTCATATCGACATCTTCATTGATCTGCACTTGATTAATGCCAGGCAAAATATATTCGACGGGATCTTCCGCTGTGATGATTTTGCGATCGGGCTTATTCAGATAATTCAGACAGCCGTAAAGCGTGGTAGTTTTTCCTGAACCCGTAGGACCGGTTACAAGAAAAATGCCATCGGCAAAACCAAGAATGCGTTCGATAACCTGTTGATCGTCGGAAAGGAAACCCAGTTCAGGCAAGCCCAGCATGAGACTACCTTTGTCCAAAATACGCATGACAATACTTTCCCCATGATTGGTGGGCACACTGGAAACACGAAGATCAATAGTTTTGGCGCCTACCGAGAGTTGAATTCGGCCGTCTTGAGGTAGACGTTTTTCTGCAATGCTCATGTTAGACATGATTTTGATGCGACTGACAATGGCTGATTGCAAACTTTTTGGCGGACCTTGCATTTCTTGCAAAACACCATCAATGCGATAGCGAACTCGCAGTTTTTTTTCCAACGGTTCGATATGAATATCGCTCGCTCGCGATTTATGGGCTTCAAGAATTAAAGAATGCACGAGTTTAATAATGGGAGCATCCTCCGCAGAAACGTTCGTGAGATCGGGTCCTTCTAATGCTTCGTTTTCTTTTTCTTCTTCTAAATCGCTTAACGAACCGTAATGCTCCACTAAGGCGCGTTCAATTTCTGTCAGAGGCACAACAACCGGGTCAATTTCGGTTTTTAATAAAAATGAAATACTGTCGATGGTTTCCAGATCAAATGGATCGGACAAAGCAATTCGCAATAAATTTTCCATTCGCTCTAAAGGGAAAAATCGGTAACGCTTGGCGATATGTTTCGGAACGGAATGAATGACTTCTTCGGGAATGTCTTCAATGCGATCGATAAATTCGATGCCAGCGGTATTGGCGATGGCTTTTGTCACATCCAGCTGAGTGAGATGACCTGTTCCGACTAAAATATCCAGAACGCTTTGACGATTGTTTTGAGCTTCCGCCTTGGCCGATTCGATGTCTTGATCTGTGATGAGTCCAACATCCTTTAATAAATCCAAAACTATCGGCTCATGTCCTGCCATAAGTATGAAGTTAGAATTAAGTCGCGAAATGCCAAGATGTTTTTTAAAATATATTTCAATTAAAATCCGACCTTAGTATTGACAACTATAAATACGATTTATGAATTTTCAAACTCTTGAGAAAATGCTTAGCTAAGGCCGATGCGAAAAAATGCGAATCCTAATCAGTTCCTTTTTATTGGGGGGCCTTGTGTTATTGAATCAGAAAAACTTTGTTTTCAAGTTGCCGAAAAGTTATGTGAAGTCTCCCATGAAGTGGGATTTCATTTTGTTTTTAAGGCAAGTTACGATAAAGCGAATCGCACGTCTCATGCGAGTTTTCGAGGGTTGGGAATGAGGGAGGGGCTGGCCATTTTGGAAAAGGTGAAAAGCCGATTTCAAATTCCCATTTTAACGGATGTGCATTCTGTTGAAGAAGTGAAACCAGTTTCAGAAGTGGCCGATATTTTGCAGATTCCT
The DNA here is from genome assembly GCA_019694135.1 of Verrucomicrobiia bacterium. NCBI lineage: Bacteria > Pseudomonadati > Verrucomicrobiota > Verrucomicrobiia > Verrucomicrobiia bacterium. Next base: position 85,176 of record JAIBCM010000004.1, read on the forward strand.
GCTTTTTTGTGTCGTCAGACCGATTTGCTTGTTGCAGCGGCCCAAAGTGGGCGCAAGGTTAACGTGAAAAAAGGTCAATTTTTGAGTCCGTGGGATGTAAAACCTATTTTGGAAAAATTAAGAAGCGCGGGTGCCAAGAAATATTTTATTACTGAGCGCGGTACGACGTTTGGTTATAATAATTTAGTGGTGGACATGCGCGGTTTGTTTTGGATGAAGCAATTAGGCGCCTCAGTTATTTTTGATGCCACACATGCCGTGCAACGACCGGGGGGATTAGGTCGAGCAACGGGCGGCGATCGCGAATTGGCGCCTGTGTTGGCGCGCGCTGCGATGGCGGTGGGGATTGATGGGTTGTTTTTTGAGGCGCATCCTCAACCGGAGAAAGCTTTATCAGATGGACCGAATCAATTATTATTAAAAGATGTGCCGAAAATTTTGCGTGAGTTGGCCGCGATTCGAAAAGTAGTGAGGGAGGGATAGTGCTATGAAAAAAATAATGATTTTAGGTCTTTTATTGAGTTTGGGAATGACTCGCGGAGGGGCTCAGGAGTGGCAGCGTTCCGTTCAAGCGAAATTAACTTGGTTGGGACATGGTTATTTTATTGTAACGACGGCTACGGGTATTCACGTTGCGATTGATCCTTATGATCGCAATTTATTTCCTTATCAATTACCGGCCTCTCTCGAGGCGGATATTGTTTTGATCACGCATGAATCCAACGAGGCTAATGCGGCAGAGCAAGTCGGTGGTAATCCGCAGGTTTATCGCAGCGCTACCGGTTTAGGACTCAATGTTGCCAATGGCATGCGATTTTTTGGCACTCGTAGCCAAAGGAGTAATGGCGCGAATAATGTGATTTTTTCTTTTCGAACGGGCGATATTCGGATCGCGCATCTAGGCGCTTTAGGTCAAAAATTAAGCGGCGATGATTTGGAGTCGATCGGTCCTATTGATATTGTTATTGCTCCTATCGGCCATCCTTTATCTTTGTTGCCTGAAGAGATGGTGGAAACGGTAAAAGCTCTTGGCGCAAAAGTTTTGGTGCCGGCTTTTTTTGCGACATCTTATTCTAAGAATTTTCGTTTGGGCTCGTTAGAAGAATTTTTAAAGAAAAATCCGGAAATCCCGGTAAAAGAATTGAACTCGAATGAGTTAATTCTTTCCTCGGCTAAATTGCCAAAATCGTTGCAGGTTTGGGTTTTAAAAACGCCTTCTGATGCGCCAACCCTACCTGAAAAGTCGAAAGATGATAAGGCCCAGAAAAAACCGGAAGCTCATTCTGAAACAACGCCTTAATTTATGAGGGTGTTAGTAGTCGGCAATGGAGCGCGCGAACATGCGCTTTGTTGGCGATTGAGCGATTATTGTGAAAAACTTTTTTGCGCTCCGGGCAATAGTGGTACTGGCTCCTTAGCAGAAAATGTTACGATTGAGGCTGACGACATTGAGAATTTGTTGCACTTTGCTCGTGATAATTCAATTAATTTAACTGTGGTCGGGCCTGAAGCACCATTGTGTTTGGGAATTGTAGATCGTTTTCGAAAAGCTGGCTTGAAAATTTTTGGACCGACTCAGGAAGCAGCCCGATTAGAAGGGGATAAAGCGTTTACTAAACGATTGCTGCATTGTTATCATTTGCCGACGGCTTTTGCAGAAATTTTTTCGGATTGTTCAGAGGCCAAAACTTATCTTAGTAAAACCACTTTCCCACGAGTTATTAAAGCTAACGGTTTGGCGAGTGGCAAAGGTAGTTGGATCGTTCATAATTCGAGTGAGGCTTACGCAGTGGTTGACCGATTGATGGGAGAAAAAATTTTTGGCGTGGCCGGTGAAACTATTTTGATTGAGGAATTTTTGCGAGGGGAAGAGTTTTCTTTGCATTTGTTGGTGTCTGGGAAGCAATTTATTATTTTGCCTTTGGTCAGGGATTACAAGCGATTAGAAAATCGTGATCAAGGACCCAATACGGGGGGGATGGGCGCATGCGGTCCTTTGGATAATGTTTCTGAAAAGGAGTTGAAAGCGGAGATTGTGGAACCGTTATTAGACGCTTTGGAGAAGAAAAAAATTCATTATCAGGGTGTGCTTTATGTGGGTTTAATGAAGACGGCAGAGGGTTTGAAAATTTTGGAATTGAATTGTCGTTTTGGTGATCCCGAGATTTTGGTTTTGGCACAAATTTTGTCAGGAAATTGGTTGGAAGTTTTTCAAAATTTAGCGCAAGGAAAGTTGAGGGAGAAAAATTTTTTGCAAGTTCAAGGATTTAGCGTAGCGGTGGTGAAAGCGATGAAGGGTTATCCTAGTTTTAGTCAGAAGGAGCAAAGGATCATGTTGCCCGAAGAAACCTCGGGGATAAAAATTTTTCATGCGGGAACGCATCAAAAACAAGGGCGACTCTTTACTCGAGGTGGTCGTATTTTAGCTTTATCGGCTTGGGGTGCGACGAGAAAAGGGGCAAAAATAAAAGTCGACACGTTGATTAATGAACGAAATTTTGATGATGAAATTTATCGTTCCGATATTGCTGCAGATTGGCTAGGATAAAAAGATATGGTGAAAATTCGGTTATTGATATTGATAGGCTGCGTGGTTGCTTTGATGGGAAGGGCAGAAATCCAGTCGACAGAAGAGCTTTTAACTTTGCTTCGTTCCAATTACGTGGATGCGCAGGCTTTGGATGCAACGGTACTAAATGAAGCATTGATTGTAGGGTTAAAAAAGAAGATAGAGCGAGGGTTTGAGGTGAGTTCAGAATCTTTGAGTGAATCGCTCTCTTTTTTCCAGAATTTTCAGGAGAGGAATGTTGTTTTTAATCAACGCTCTTTTTTATTATTACAATTTCTTAGCGATAAAAAAAATGAAAGGAATGCGAAGGATTATCGTAATCGATTAATGAGTCGCTTAAAAAGTCAACCGCCGGCAGGAATTGTGATTGACGTGCGAGGTTGGAAAGATCTTTTTCATTATAATGAATTAGCACAATTTCTTTCGTTTTGGGTTTCTAAAAATAGTTCTTTGTTCGGTTTGGCTGCCTCAGATGAAACAGAAAAATTTTATCAATCCCAAGATGAGCCAATAAATGTTGTGATTCCTATTGTAGTGATTGTGAATGAAGACACGCGAGGAGTTGGCGAGGTGATGGCGGAATCATTGCGTCGCAATAAACGGGCTGTGATTGTGGGCACGCAATCGGCTGGGATGGCAGTGCAAATATCAGAATGGATGGGCGCTCGCGATTCATTTTATCGTATTCCCACGCAGCGAGCGGTGTTTGCCAATAAAGAAGTGCCATTTTCTGGCAAGGTAGAGGCAGATGTGAAGGTGGCGATTGATTTGGATGAAGAGCGTTTCATTTTGCAGCAGGAAGCTGCAAGCGATGATTTGACTGCATTTATTTTTGATGAAGAAAAAGAAGTAAAAAATAATGAGGCGGCATTGGTGGAAAAGAAAGACGTTGCTCAAGAAAAATCTAAGCCAGCTCAATCCAGTGAAGAGAAAAGACAAGCGAGCGATATTGCTTTGCGCACGGGGTTGGATATTTTATTGGGGAGTCAAATTTTGAAAAATCTTTAAAAAGGAATTGGCAATCTTGACGACTGCTTTAGTTTGTAATGAAAGTTAAGCCCATAAAATATTGTTCATGAATCGAAAAAAGATTCTTTTTGTTTGTACAGGCAATATCTGTCGAAGTCCGATGGCAGAGGCGTTGTTGCGTGATCGTTTAAAAACAGTAGAGGTGCAAAGTGCTGGATTAGCTGCAGGGTTGGGGCAAGCCCCAAGTCATAACGCCATTTTAGCGATGCGTGAATTAGGAGTTGATATTAGCCATCAACGTAGCCAACCCGTTACTCCGGAATTGGTGAAATGGGCGGATCTGATTTTTGTGATGACATATGGTCATTTGGACATGATATTAATGTTGTTTCCTGCTGCGGCTGACAAAGTGTTTTTAATGCGGGAATTTGAGTCATCTCATCAATCGTTGCACAATTTGGAAATCGGTGACCCGTTTGGCGGATCGTTGGAACATTATATTGCTGTGAGAAAACAGCTTGAGCAAAGTTTACCCTATTTGGAGAATTTTCTTAAGGGCTCGGAAAATCCTGATCAGGCCATGAGATGGCATCGTGGTCGAATTCATTTGGCTTTTGGCGCAGACCATGGCGGTTATGAGTTGAAAAATAATTTGGTGAATTGGGCAAAAGAGCAAGGTTATCAAGTCACCGATTTTGGTACCAATTCGGCTGAGTCGGTGGATTACCCGGGTTACGCTCAGGAAGTGGCTTTGTCAGTTGCTAATCATGAAAGTGATTTTGGAGTTTTGATTTGTCGGAGTGGAATTGGAATGAGTATTGCGGCGAATCGGATTCCTGGAGTGCGCGCTACGGTGTTGAACGATGAGGCGGTGGCGGCAAAGAGTCGTGAACATAATGATATTAATGTATTATGTTTATCGGCGGATGAGGTGAGTTTTGAAAAAGCAAAATCAATTTTCAAAACTTGGCTAACCACACCTTTTGCTGGAGGACGTCATGAAAGGCGTGTGTGTCAAATTGAGGTGTATGGGAAAAATCGATTGAATCGCAATGCGGCTCTAGCGAAAAGTGATGAAGAGATTTTCAGGGCAGTTGAGGCAGAGTTGAAGCGGCAAAGTGAAAATATTGAATTGATTGCTTCTGAAAATTTTACCAGTCGCGCTGTGATGGAAGCGCAAGGGTCGTGCTTGACCAATAAGTATGCAGAAGGCTATCCCAACCGCCGATGGTATGGAGGCTGTGAATTTGTTGATGATGCGGAGAGTTTAGCAATTGAGCGGGCAAAAAAATTATTTGGTGCGGAACATGTCAATGTTCAACCCCATTCTGGAAGCCAGGCCAATATGGCGGTTTATTTTAGTGTTTTAAAGCCAGGCGATAAAATTTTAACGATGGATTTATCGCACGGTGGTCATTTGACGCATGGACATCCGATGAATTTTTCAGGTCGATTTTATGATGTAGTTCATTATGGGGTTTCTGAAAAAACAGAAACGATCGATTACGATCATGTCGCTCAACTTGCGTCGCAAAATCGTCCTAAGATGATTACTGCGGGCGCTTCTGCTTATTCGCGAGTGATTGATTTTGCGAAATTGCGAGAAATTGCAGATGCGGTAGGCGCTTATTTATTTGTCGATATGGCTCATATTGCCGGGTTGATTGCGGCGGGTTTGCATCCCTCACCGATTGGAGTGGCAGATTTTGTGACGTCGACAACGCATAAAACATTGCGAGGGCCGCGTGGTGGTTTGATTTTGTGTCGCGAAAAATATGCTAAAGAAATTGATGCGCTATTGTTTCCTGGAATTCAGGGCGGGCCTTTGATGCATGTGATTGCGGCGAAAGCGGTTTGTTTTTATGAAGCGTTGCAACCGGGTTTTGTGGATTATCAAAAGCAAGTGGTTCGCAATGCCAAAGCTCTTTGCGAGGGGATGAAGCGCAATGGATTTCGTATTGTTTCAGGTGGTACGGACAATCATCTCATGTTAGTGGATTTGCAACCGCAACAGTTAACGGGCAAAGAAGCGCAAGAAGTTTTGGATCGTGCAGGTATTACTGTGAATAAAAATGCCATTCCTTTTGATAAACAATCTCCTTTTAAGGCTGGAGGTATTCGTTTAGGATCGCCCGCAGTAACCACACGGGGTTTTAAAGAGGAGGAGATGTTTGAAGTGGCTGATTTGATTCATCATGTTTTGTTGAGTCGTCAGGATGAAAGGGCGATTCAAGGTATTCGCGAGCAAGTCAGGCAGATTATGAAACGTTATCCTTTGCCACATTAAAATTATCGAAGGTCATGAAACATTTAGAGGAGAGAGCACGACAAGCGGAAAAAATCATTGCGCAGCCTGCCGAGTATAAAGTCTGCGAAGGTTGTGGTTCGATTGTTAAGCAGTCCACGGTCATATGTCCGGTTTGTAAATCTTATCGTTTTGATGAACGTGAAGAAGCCGTGGTGGAACAAGCTAAGATTTTAGGATCACGTGAGGCGACCACGATTACAGATGAGGATTTATAATTCATCATTCCTTGGGGAAAGCCTTGCGTAATTGGGTAAAATAGCTTTAATTTAATAGATATGTCTCAACCTGTTGCTGCACCTAAAAAAGTTAATTTACGAACGCCCGATGTCATGAGCGCGGTGCAAGCACAAGTGGAAAGTCATTATCGCAGTGAATTGGTCGAATATGCTCGACATTCTTCGGGAGGCATTCTGACTGCGGGGGATTTGACCGTGCGTTTGGCTAAGGCGTTTGGATTTTGCTATGGGGTAGAGCGAGCCATTGATTTGGCTTATGCGTCAGCTAAAGTTTTTCCCAATAAAAAGATCTATTTGCTAGGCGAAATTATTCATAATCCTGAGGTCAATCATCAGTTGCGCGAGTTGGGTATTCATTCCTTGAAAGAGGAAAAAGAAGGTTATGATTTAAATTTTATTACTGCCGACGATGTAGTGATTGTGCCGGCTTTTGGCGCTGAAGTAAAAACGATGGATGTTTTGAAGGCGAAAGGATGTCAAATTGTTGATACGACTTGTGGTGACGTCATGAGTGTTTACAAACGCGTGCGCCAATATTCCCGGGAAAAAGTGACATCTATTATCCATGGCAAAGCGTGGCATGAAGAGACGAAAGCCACAAGTTCGCGAGCGCTTTCGGAAGATGGTTCGAGTCATTATTTGGTCGTGTTTAATTTGGAAGAAACCGATTATGTGTGCGATTATATTCGCAAAGGTGGAAATAAAGAGGAATTTTTGAAAAAATTTGAAGGGTGTCATTCTGTAGGATTTGATCCAGATTTGCATTTGAAAGATGTGGGTGTAGCGAATCAAACCACTATGTTGCGCGGTGAAACAGAAGAAGTGCAACGTCGCATTCAAAAAGCGATTGACGATCGTTATGGCTCCGTGGAAGCGCCTAAGCATTTTCGGTTTTTTGATACGATTTGTGGTGCGACTCAAGAGAGGCAAGATGCGCTTGAGCATTTGTTGAAACAACCTTTAGATCTTTTATTGGTAGTGGGCGGATATAATAGCAGCAATACCACGCACTTAGCTGAAATGGGCGAGTCTTTGTTGCCGACTTATTTTATCAAAAATTCGGATCAACTGATTTCTGAAGAAAATATTTCACACTATAATCTTCACGAGAAAAAAGAGATTATCACTTCCAATTGGTTACCAAAAGGTAAAGTGACAGTAGGTGTCACAGCAGGAGCCTCTTGCCCAAACAATATTATTGAATCTACGATTCGTCGACTTTTCTTTTTGCGTGGTATTTCTGTGGAAAATTTAATTCCTAAAGCCAGTTAATTTTTAAAAGTAAATTAATTCTGAAAAAAACGACGTTGCAAATAGGCGGCGTATTCGGTTTTGCCCAAGTCTTGAATTAAAGCTTCTAGTTGTTGTTTGCTAATCCAACCTTTTTCGAAAGCGATTTCTTCGAGGCAAGCAATTTTTAACCCTTGGCGATGTTGAATGGCTTCGACAAAATTTGCGGCTTCTAACAGCGATTCGTGGGTTCCGGTGTCGAGCCAGGCTGTGCCGCGGCCAAGTAGTTTTACTTTAAGTGTTTTTTGTTCCAGGTAGCAGCGATTGAGATCGGTGATTTCCAATTCGCCACGTGCTGAGGGTTTTAAATTTTGTGCGTAAGAAACCACTTTTTCATCGTAAAAATACAGGCCGGGAATTGCGCAATTGGATTTTGGTTTTTTGGGTTTTTCTTCAATCGATAAAACGTTGCCTTGCTTATCAAAATCTACTACGCCGTAACTTTCAGGATTGGCTACAGGATAAGCAAAAATAGTAGCTCCTTCGCTTTGATGTGTGGCGTCGTTAACAATATCAGAAAAATCGTGACCAAAAAAAAGATTATCACCCAAAACCAGGCAAGCGGGATGTTGATTGAGGAACTCAGCGCCAATGAGAAATGCTTGAGCTAATCCTTCGGGTTTAGGTTGTTCAGCATAGGAAATGCGAAGACCAAATTGGCTACCATCATTAAAAAGCTGTTTGAAAAGGGGTAAGTCATTAGGTGTAGAAATAATTAAAATATCTCGAATGTCCGCTAACATTAAAACCGAAAGAGGGTAATAAATCATCGGCTTATCATAAACCGGCATAAGCTGTTTGCTAATGGCGCGTGTTATGGGATAAAGCCGCGTCCCAGAGCCTCCTGCCAAGATGATGCCTTTGCGATTCATAGTTAATTTATGTTAACAATCCTAAACGTTCTCTGCGATATTTTCCAGAGGTGATCGCCTCGCACCATTCGCGATGGGTTAAATACCAATTTACAGTTTTTTCCAAACCGGTGTGAAATGATTCTTGAGGACGCCAACCTAATTCTTGTGCAATTTTTTCGCAATTCATGGCGTAACGTCGATCGTGACCAGGTCGATCGGGCACAAAGGTAATTAATTTTTCGTGCGATTGACTGGCTGGCGAAAAACGGTCGAGTAAGGCGCAGATGGCTTTGACAATTTCCAGATTGGTCATTTCGTTTAGTCCACCAATGTTATAAGTTTCACCGAGTCTGCCTTGTTGCAAGACTTGGTAAATAGCGCGGCAATGGTCTTCCACATAAAGCCAGTCGCGAACGTTTAAACCGTCCCCATAAATGGGTAGAGGTTTTTGTTCCAAAGCATTTAAGATAATTAAAGGAATGAGTTTTTCTGGAAATTGGTAGGGACCATAATTATTTGAGCAATTTGTCGTAAGCACAGGGAATTGATAAGTGTGAAAATAAGCGCGGACAAAATGGTCACTAGCCGCTTTGGAAGCGGAATAGGGGCTATTGGGAGCGTAGGACGTTGTTTCGCAGAATGCAGGTTCGTTGGATTGTAACGAACCAAAAACTTCGTCCGTTGAAACATGTAGAAAACGAAATATTTTCGCATCTGCTTGGGCTAGTTTTTTCCAATAACTTTTGGCTGCTTCCAACAGGCGAAATGTTCCAATCACATTGGTATTGAGGAAGGCTTCCGGCCCTTCAATGGAACGATCGACATGTGATTCGGCGGCAAAATGAGCAATGGCGCTAATATTATGTTCTAAGAGAATTTTTTCTACGAGTGATTGGTCACAAATATTGCCATGAATAAAGTGATAGCGAGGATTTGCTTCTAAATCTTTTAGGTTATCAAGATTACCCGCGTAAGTGAGCAGATCTAGGTTAACCACATTTTCAACTTTAGATTGGAAGAGAAGATGGCGAATGAAATTGGATCCAATAAAACCCGCACCGCCTGTAACTAAAATCTTCACGTTTGCTAAGCCTTCCAATTTTTTAGAGCTTGTTGCAGAGCTTCTTTTACAGGACGCATGATAATACCGCAACGTTGCAGTTTTTGAGTGTCCATCACACAATTGGAACGTGGCGTTTTGGCGGCTTGTGTCATGAACTCTTTTTCGTCGCTAAAAAATTTGAATGGTTTTTCACACACGCCACTGGCTTGGATCATGTTCACAACTTCTTTGGTGGTGATGGAGTCTGGATTGGTGACATTATAAATGCCAAAGGGCACGCGTTTTTCCCAGCAACTCCATGTGGCATGCACAAATTCGTCTAATTGAGAAAGGGAGTTGCGAGCTTCAAACAAAGTGTCGTAGCGCATGAGTTTAGTTAAATAATTACGCGGATTATCCACTTCATTGAACGGAATGCGAAGTCTCCAAATGTAACAAGCTTGGGCGCTTGCTAAAATTTCTTCTCCCAATGCTTTTGAACCGCTGTAAAAACTGCAGTGATTTTGGCGAAAACTAAAATTGGGTTTATCTTCTTCGGTAAATCCTTGTGGATTATTGACATTGCCTCCTTTATCGCCCGAATAAATACAGCCGGAGGAGACGTGTCCCCACGGGGTTTGAGTCAATTCGCACGCTTGCTGAATGACGCCTGGCAAAACCGCGTTGCCAAAAAGACATTCTGTTTTATGGATTTCGCAAGCGTCCACGTTTGGTTTTCCTGTATAACCCGCGGCATTTAATAAAAATTCAGGTTTTATTTCTTTTAATAAAGCTACGAGATTATCGCGTTGGGCGTAATCGACATCGGCACGTCGGATGTTACGAAAAGCGATATTGCGTTGCCGAAAATAGGCTTGATAAGCCGAGCCTACATAACCGGAACCTCCTAACAATAAAACCATAGCACTGGTTTCATAAGTGGTCGCACGATGTCTCGCAAGGTTTTTGTTGGGAAATCCCAAAATCTATGGTTTACTAGTGACTAAAATGATGAAAGCGATTGTCTGTATCGGATTATGTTTGCTTAGTTATATTCAAATTTTTGCTGGGCTAACGTGGGAAAAGCAAGAAATTGAAGTCAGTCCCACGAATTTGGTTCAAAAAGTGGCCGTTCAATTTTATTTTACCAATGCGGGTCCCGATGCGATAACGATTCAAGAAATTCAAACCTCTTGCGGTTGCACCACTGCAGCTTTGGAGAAAAAACGTTACGAGCCCAAAGAAAGTGGTTTTATTCCGGTAGAATTTAATGTGGGAGCTCGAACTGGGTTTCAGCAAAAAACCATTATTGTCAAAACGGATGAAACAAATCAGCCGCCAACATTTTTAACCTTCAAAATTCATTTGCCGGAAATTTTGAAGATCGAACCCAATATCTTGGAATGGAAGAGGGGTGAAACCAATGCCGTTAAAATTATAAAATTAGAAACGACTGGCATCGTCCCGCTGAAAGTAACCGGCGTGGAAAGTTCACATGAATGGATTGAGACAACACTCAAGGTGAAAGAAAGTGGAAAATTTTACGAAGTGGAAGTGAAGCCTTGGAAAACGGACGAGCCTATTATGAGTGTATTGCGTATTCGAACGATTTCAGGAACCAATAGCGAAATGTTTAGCGCTTTAGCAGCTCGCGTGATTGTTAATTAATAGCTAGGAAAATTTAAGAATTTATTACAAATCCACTTCTTGAAGATAATCAGCAACAGTAATTTGGCTTTGCGGATAGCGTTGGGCTAATTCACAGGAAAAGGGTTCTGATTGTTCCGGTTCGCCGTGAACGAGCCAAATTTTTTCTTTAGCGCCTTGAATTTTTTCAACATAATCCAATAATTCGCTTCGATCAGCGTGACCGCTGAAAGAATCGAGCGCTTCAATGTGGGCATTGACCTGAAAAGATTCGCCTAAAATATTAACGCGTTTTTCACCTGCACGAATTTTAGCTCCTAACGTGTTTTCTGCACAGTAGCCGACAAATAAAATCGTGGTGGAAGGATCTTCGATATGGTTACGAAGATGATGTAAAATACGGCCTGCTTCACACATGCCGGAAGCTGAAATAATGATGCAAGGTTCTGGTTTATGATTTAATTCCATGGATTGAGCGACTTGTCGAATGTAAGTGATGTGTTCGGAACCGAAAGGATCTCTTTTTTCGAACAAAATGTTGTAAGCTTCTTCATTGAAACATTCCGGATGCAGCCGAAAAACTTCTGTTGTGTTTACGGCCAAAGGGCTGTCGATGTAAATGGGCAGAGGAGGAATGCAATTTTGTGTTAGAATTTGATGGAAAATATAAATCAATTGTTGGGTGCGTTCGACTGCAAATGCTGGAATCAGAATTTTTCCGCGTCGTTCGAGATTGCGATTGATGATTTCACACAGTTGGTGAGTGGCAATGGTAGCAGTTTCATGTTCTCGCGCTCCATAGGTGCTTTCCATGATGAGATAATCAACGTCTGTTACCGCTTCAGGATCGCGAAGTAAGTCATTATTGCCACGACCGATATCACCCGAAAAAAGTAATCGCTTTTTTTTGCCATTTTCCACGATATCTAGACAAACTTGAGCAGAACCTAAAATGTGGCCTGCATCATAAAATGTTAGGGTGACTCCCTCGCAAATTTGGAATGGGCGTCTGTAGTTAATGGTAACGAATTGTTCCAGACATTTTTCGACTTCTTCGATTGTGTAATAGGGGGCTAAAGGTGTTAAATTATTTTTAAGGCGTTTCTTATTCAAATAAGCCACATCTGCGGCCTGCACTTTAGCCGAATCCGCTAACATTAACTGACATAAATCGCGCGTGGCAAAAGTTGAAATGATGTTGCCATTAAATCCCTGTTTGCAAAGTAGTGGTAAATTGCCGCTGTGATCGATGTGAGCATGAGAAAGAATTACGATATCAATAGAAGCGGGATCGAAGGGTAGGTGTTGGTTTTTTTCGAAACTTTCTTGTCTTTTGCCTTGAAAAAGACCGCATTCCAATAGGATTTTTTTGCCATTGATGGTTAAGAGATGTTTCGAACCTGTTGTCGTTCGAGCGGCGCCACAAAATGTAATTTTCATTCGAATATGATGTCTGTTGTAGGGTAAGTATTTTGCTTGCCAAGAATAAGTTTTTGTATTCGTTGATGCTAAAATTAAAATGATTGGTAATCTGTTCGAGCGCAGATTACTCTAAGAAAATTATGGTGGAAGTTGGCATAGGATTGGGAAGTAATCTAGGAGATCGCTGGGAGCATTTGACTGAGGCTTTGCATTTTTTGAAAAATTTGTCGGTAAATCATTTTCTTGAAGTTTCGCCTTTTTATGAGACATCTCCGGTTCATTGTACAACAGGTGCGCCTCTTTTTTTGAATGCTGTGGCTATTATTCAGAGTCGAGAAGCTCCCGAAGAACTTTTAGAAAAATTGCGAGGGTTTGAAAGAGCGCGCGGTCGAGCGGAGGTTTATGAAAAAAACAGTTCGCGACCCTTGGATTTGGACATTCTTTTTTGGGGAGATCGAATGGTGAAAAGTGAAAAATTAATGATTCCTCACCCACGTTTATTGCAACGGCGATTTGTTTTGCAACCGCTTTGTGATTTGCGACCGAATTTAATTTTGCCTGGTGAAACACAGCCCTTGCATTATTTTCTTTCTCACCTAACAAGCCAAGAAGAGGTGACACGTGTCAAAAATAACAGTTGATCAAGTTCGGTTGTGGAAAGGGCGAAAACCTCGGCCGTTGGCTTTAACCAGTTACGATTATCCGATGACACGTTTATTAGATGAAGTTGGTATAGAAATCATTCATGTGGGCGATAGTTTGGGAATGTTGGTTTTGGGTTTGCCGGACACGACAGAAGTAACGATGGCCGATATGTTGCATCATGTCAGAGCTGTGGCTCGAGCTAAACCCCGGGCATTAATTACTGCGGATTTATCATATCGAAGTTATGAAACTCTTCAGGAGGCAGTGATTCACTCGAAACAATTAATTGCTGCAGGAGCTGAGGCGATTAAAATGGAGGGCGGTCAAGAAATTGAAAATCAAATTCGAGCCGTTTTGGATACGGGTATTCCTGTGCAAGGGCATTTGGGAATGTTACCTCAGCATGTGAAAGAAGAGGGCGGGTATAAACGAAAAGGAAAAACGCAACAGGAACAATCGCGTCTCATAGAGGATGCAATGAGATTGGAGCAATTGGGTTGTTTTTCTTTGGTATTGGAATGTGTGGTGCCGGAAGTGGCGCGCCAAATTACGAGCCAAATCTCAATTCCTACCTTGGGCATTGCTAGCGGCGCAGAGTGCGATGGCGAAATTCGCGTAGTGCATGATGTGGTTGGTTTATTTCCTTGGTATCAACCGCCTCATGCTTGGAAAAAAGGGCAGATCGGAGAAAAAATTAAAGAAAGCATCCAGATATTTCGGGATGAATTTAATTTGTAGATTCTTGATTCGTAACGTTGACGTAGTGGAAGTTTTCTGACATTTTGCTGAGCGACGATGAATATTCATGAGTATCAAGCTAAAGAACTTCTCGTTAAATTTGGAGTTGCCACGCCACAAGGCTCTGTTGCGGCGACCCCTGACGAGGCTAAGAAAATCGCTCAATCTTTGAATCACCAAGCAACCTGTGTTGTTAAGGCCCAGGTTCATGCGGGAGGCAGAGGCAAGGGCGCTTTTAAAAATGGGTTTAAAGGGGGTGTGCATCTTTGTCGAACACCGGACGAAGTCTATAATGTAGCGGAAAAAATGTTGGGCCAAGTATTAATAACTCATCAAACGGGAGCGGAAGGTCGACTGGTCAGAAAAGTTTTAATTGCTGAGGCGGAAGAGATTCAGCGCGAACTTTATTTTGCGATTTTATTGGATCGCGCAGAAAATTGTCCTGTTATTGTTGCGAGTGAGCAGGGTGGTGTTGATATCGAAAAAGTAGCAGCGGAGACTCCTGAGCTTATTTTCCGAGAAAAAGTTCATCCCTTGTTGGGTTTGCAGGCTTATCAGACTAGAAAGTTGATCAAATTGCTTAATCTCACAGCTGAACAAAGTAAATTAGCGGCGAAACTTTTTTCTAATCTTTATAAACTTTTTATTCAATGCGATTGTAGTTTGGTAGAAATTAATCCTTTAGTTGTTACAAAAAAAGGAGAAGTCAAAGTTTTAGATGCTAAGTTTGGGTTTGATGATAATGCGCTTTATCGTCATCCCGAAATTGCGGCTTATCGGGATTTGGAAGAGGAGGATCCGCGCGAGGTTGAGGCTTCACGCTACAGTTTGAATTACATTGGATTGGATGGAAACATTGCGTGTTTGGTCAATGGCGCGGGTTTAGCGATGGCGACGATGGATATCATTAAATTTTATGGCGGTGAGCCAGCAAACTTTTTAGATGTGGGTGGTGGCGCAACGGAAGAGCAAGTCACCGAAGCGTTTAAAATTTTGATTGCGGATAAAAATGTGCAATCGATTTTAGTTAATATTTTTGGTGGCATTATGCAGTGTGACATCATCGCGCAAGGCATTATTAATGCTGTGAAACATGTGAAACTTTCTGTGCCTTTGGTAGTTCGTTTAGAAGGCACGAATGTGGAAAAGGGCAAAGCGCTTTTAAAAGATTCGCAACTGCCGATCATTGCAGCGAATGATTTGGCTGATGCCGCGCAAAAGGCAGTGGAAGCAGCAAGAGGAGGAAAATAAGATGGCAATTTTAGTGGATAAAAATACTCGCTTGTTGGTGCAAGGGATTACGGGAAAATCGGGTGCTTTCCATGCGCGTGGATGTCGAGATTATGGCACGAACGTGGTGGCGGGGGTGACACCAGGACGTGGTGGTGAAAAATTTGATGATGCGATTCCTGTGTTTGACACGGTTAGTGAAGCGCGTCGCGAGACGAGTTGCAATGCCACAATGATTTTTGTGCCTGCGGCATTTGCTGCGGATTCTATTTTAGAGGCGTTGGATGCGGGTATTGAATTGATTGTTTGTATTACGGAAGGCATTCCAGTTTTGGATATGATGCGAGTGAAAGTAGCCATGCAAGGAAGTAAAAGTCGGTTGATTGGGCCGAATTGTCCCGGCATTATTACGCCGGGCGCTTGTAAAATTGGAATTATGCCGGGCTACATTCATAAGCCGGGAAAAATTGGCGTTGTTTCGCGTAGTGGAACATTAACGTATGAGGCGGTATGGCAGTTAACCCAACGTGGTTACGGTCAATCGACGTGTATTGGAATCGGTGGTGATCCCATTAACGGCACAAGCCATCTCGAAGCGGTTAAACTTTTTAATGAAGATCCTGGAACAGAGGCGATTGTCATGATTGGCGAGATTGGTGGAACTGCCGAAGAAGAGGCGGCAGACTATATTAAGATGCAAGTGAAAAAACCTGTGGTAGCTTTTATTGCTGGGGCAACTGCGCCTGCGGGACGTCGCATGGGTCATGCGGGAGCTATTATTACTGGAGGAAAGGGAACGGCTTCGAGTAAAATTGAGGCGTTGCAAGATGCGGGAATCACAGTGGCGCCGACGCCGGCTGTGATTGGCGAAACGTTGGTGAAACTTTTAAATTAAGGAAGGAATCGGATATGCCAGTAACAGCCAGAGGATTGGAAGGAGTGGTCGCTGCGGAAACGCGCATTGGTGACGTGCGTGGAGAAGAGGGCATTTTGCTTTATTGTGGCTACGATATTAATGAGTTGGCGGGGAAAGTTTCTTATGAGGAAGTGGTTTATTTATTGTGGCATGATCGTTTGCCGAATCGTCTCGAGCTTGACACCCTTTCTAGCGAATTGAAAAACTCACGGGCGTTGCCTAAAGGAGTTATTGATTTTATTAAAAAGGCGCCCAAAAAAGCACAGCCGATCGATATTATGCGGACGGCGGTGAGCATGTTGGGTTGTTACGATTCGCCTCATCCCGAGGATGCGATTGATGCGAATCGTCGCACGGCTATTAAATTAGTTGCGCAAATTGGTGTGGTTGCCGCTTATTTTCATCGTGCGCGCAATGGATTGAGCTTACCGCCTGTGCGTGATGATTTGGGCGAGGCGGCGCATTTTCTTTATTTGTTAACTGGTGAAGAGCCCTCCGCAGAAGCCGAAAAAACTTTGGATATGGCTTATGTCTTGCATGCGGAACATGGGTTAAATGCTTCAACTTTTGCCGCTCGGGTAACCATTTCTACATTGAGCGACATGTATTCGGCGATTACCTCTGCCATTGGCACTTTAAAAGGGCCCTTGCATGGAGGCGCGAATGAAGGTGTGATTCATATGTTGCAAGAAATTGGTTCGCTGGAAGCAGTTGATCAATGGGTGGCTGATGCATTGGCACAGCGGAAAAAGATCATGGGCATTGGTCATCGCGTTTATAAAACGCTGGATCCGCGCGCGCCTCATTTGAAAGCGATGGCAGTGCAACTTTGCAAAAAATTAGGCGAACCGAAATGGATTAAGATGTCGGAACGCATTGCGGAAATCATGAAACAAGAAAAGAATCTCAATGCCAATGTCGATTTTTATTCTGCGACGGTTTATTATAGTTTGGGTATTCCAACAGATCTTTTTACGCCAATATTTGCTATCGCGCGCATGAGCGGGTGGACAGCGCATATTCTGGAGCAACTCGCAGATAATCGGCTTTATCGACCACTAAGTGATTACATTGGTAAACCGTTTGGATTAAAAGTGGTGCCGATTGAAAAACGTTAAGAAGACGTTTTTTGATTAATTTCAGTCCAAGTTTTGAAATGGGTTTTGACTAATTTTTTAACGGGTTCTTCTCCTAATTTTTCGATGAGTTCAGTGGCTATTTGTTTTACGCGACTGGAGGCGCCTAAGGGTAAGTTTGTTTGCAGTTGTCGGCCTTTGTTTTCCAACCATTGAACAAAGGAAGCGCGCGCGAGAATGGAAGCGGCTGCTACAACGGGATCGCTTTCAGCGCGATGTTGTTGGTGAACATGAATGGTTTTACCTTTAGCTCCCAAATATTTTTTGATTGTCCAGCTTGTGCGAGCAAATTGATCGCAAACTGCGCGTTCGCAGGGGATGATTTCTAAGAGGTTTTCGATGGCTTTGGCGTGGCCCCAGCCTAGAACTTCGTTCACGGAACCCATTTTTTTTTGGAGCTCGTTATATTTTTCTGGAGAAATGGGAATGATTTGGAAGCGTACCGACTGTATTTGTTTAATGGCTTCAGCTAATTGAATGATCTTTTTGTCCGAGGTGATGGCTTTACTGTCGCGAATGCCAAGTTCTTGAAAAGTTTTAATGGTGGCTGTGTCTGCGTAAACACCTGCTATTACCAGCGGTCCAAAAAAATCGCCTTTCCCGCTTTCATCCACGCCAATGTGAGGAATAAAATGTTCAGGATTGTGATGCTCTTCGTAACCCAATTTGGCTTCGCCTAAGATTTCAGGTTCCAAAGTGAACTCAATAAAATCTTTTGCTTCTTTGCCTTGAATCACGCATTTTCCGGATTGATAAGCCGCAACTTGAATTTTATTTTTCGAAGCTTTGAAGTGTGCATAGGGAAGGGTGGAAAACTCAAATTCGCGCTGTTGAAGCAACGTTTTCAATTTTTCGATTTGCGCCGAAGTTAATGCAATCGTATAGGTATGGGGTTCCG
The DNA here is from genome assembly GCA_019694135.1 of Verrucomicrobiia bacterium. NCBI lineage: Bacteria > Pseudomonadati > Verrucomicrobiota > Verrucomicrobiia > Verrucomicrobiia bacterium. The sequence goes on from JAIBCM010000004.1 coordinate 103,076, forward strand.
GCATGCAAAGAGTAAAGCGTAAAGACAGTTTGAAATCCAACGGATTCTCTGTGCCCTGGTCGAGTCGGGAAATGGCTCAATTTAGAAAAAAAATATTAACTTGGTATAAAGCGAATCAACGTGATTTACCATGGCGGCGCACGCGGGATCCCTATGCGATTGCGGTTTCTGAGATTATGTTGCAGCAGACTCAGGTGGCGACGGTGATTCCTTATTTTAATCGTTGGTTAAAACAATTTCCCACTTGGCAGACTTTGGCAAGAGCTTCTGAAGAAAAAGTTTTAAAGATGTGGGAGGGGTTAGGTTATTATCAACGCGCGCGAAATTTGCATGCTGCGGCCAAGCACGTGGTTAAACAATATGGCGGTCAACTTCCCGCGGATTGGGAGGCGATTTATCAATTGCCTGGCATGGGGCGTTACACGGCGGGCGCGATTGCGAGTATTGCGTTTTCTTTGAAAAAACCGGTTTTGGACGGGAATGTGATTCGTGTTTTGTCGCGTCTGATGGATTTGCAGGAGCCAGTGAATGAGCGTTGTGTTCAAGATAAATTGTGGCAATGGGTGGAAGAATTAGTGCCTTGGAAAGAGCCTGGAATTTTTAATCAAGCGCTTATGGAGTTGGGGGCGATGTTATGCACAAAGAGATCTCCAGCTTGTGGCTTGTGTCCTTTGCGTTTTTTATGTCGTGCAAAAAATCCCAAAAATTTACCTTACAAAAGTCAAAAAACTTTTTTTACCTCACGAGTTGAAAATGTTGCGATTTCTTTTAATAAAGAATTTATCTGGATGAAAAAACAAGAATCTACCCAGCGTTGGAAAGGCTTGTGGTGTTTTCCTGAGATTCAAAAAATCCCAGCGGCTAGGCCGTGGCGCGAATTGCTTTATTCCATCACTCGATATCGTGTGACTTTGCGGGCTTATTTTTCGTCGGTTTTTTTGCCGAACTGTAAAGAAATTTCATGGGCTCAATTACAAAATTTGCCCATGCCCTCACCGCACCGTAAGCTGGCCGATATTTTGATGAAAGAAAGGAAAGGGGATTGAAAATGAAGTATTGGTTAGTAAAACAGGAGCCGGAAAGTTATTCTTGGCAAGATTTTGTTAAAGATGGAAAGACGGCTTGGACAGGGGTAAGGAATTTTCAAGCGCGCAATTTTTTACGGGCAATGAGATGTGATGATTATGTGTTATTTTATCATAGTGTCACAGATAAAAAGGTAGTTGGGATCGCTCAAGTAACCCGAGAGGCTTATCCTGATCCTACCGCGAAAGGTGTGGGTAACTGGGCTTGTGTTGATCTAGTGCCGATTAAAGCTTTGACAGAACCGGTCTCTCTAGACATAATCAAGAAGGAGCCTGAGCTTAAAGAAATTCTATTAATTCGACAATCTCGTCTATCTGTTATGCCGGTGGAAGTTGCACAATTCAAAAAAGTAGTTAAAATGAGCAAAACGAATTTTTCTGTTTAACATTAAGAAATAAGGAAAGAATTTTTCTGGAAATAAAGAAATGAAAAAAGGAAAAAATCTGGAAGGGGGTGAATAAGCATGTTGGAAGGTATTGTCAAATGGTTTGACACGAAAAAAGGCTTTGGATTCATTGCTCCTAATAATGGTGGTAAAGATGTTTTTGTGCATTTTTCTGCTATTTATGGAGATGGCTTCAAAAATCTAGAAGAGGGTGATCACGTTCGTTACGAAATCATCGCTTCGGATAAAGGCCCCAAAGCTAGTCGTGTGGAAAAAGTTTAAAGGTTTTTAAATATTGAGAGTAGCGCAGAAGTGTTAAATAAGAGTTGAAAGATAGCGTTCTGTTTCAATTGCTGCGGCGCAACCTGTTCCGGCTGCAGTGATGGCCTGACGATAAACAGAATCAGCAACGTCGCCCGCGGCAAATATGCCAGGTATTGAAGTGCGGGTGCCTGTTTTCAACTTGATATAACCTTCTTCGTTTCTATCAAGCTGGTCAACAAAGAGTGAAGTATTGGGAATTAACCCAATCGCGATAAAAACGCCGGCGCACTCCAGTTGACTGATACTTTTGTCTAAGGTGTTTTGTAATTTTACGCCCGTGACACGGTCTTGTGTCACATCCAAAATTTCCGTTACGATAGAATTCCAAACTGGCTGAATTTTTTCATGAGCTAAAGCGCGTTCCTGCATAATCTGGGAAGCGCGTAATTCATCGCGACGATGAACTAAGTAAACTTTGGAGGCAAAATGGGTTAAATACAAAGCTTCTTCCAAAGCAGAGTCTCCACCGCCTACCACGACCAAAGGTTGATTGCGAAACATGGGCAAAGCGCCATCGCACGTGGCGCAATAAGTCACCCCTTTTTTATCGAGAAGTTTTTCGCTTTCCAAACCCAGATGACGGTGAGAGGCACCCGTGGCGATGATTAGGCTATGCGACAAAATTTCTTCGCTTTCTTTCCAGAGACGAAAAGGATGTTGCGAAAAATCGACTTTCTCGATTTCGCCAAATTGCACCTCTGCGCCGAAACGTTCAGCTTGTTTTTGCATGAGGGTCATCAATTGAAAACCGTCTATTCCTTCGGGAAATCCCGGGTAGTTTTCTACAATGCTGGTGGTGGTGAGTAAACCGCCCGGCATTTTGCCGGTTAAAACCAAAGGTTTCAAGTTGGCGCGCGCGGTATAAATTGCCGCGGTTAATCCAGCGCAACCCGTTCCCAAAATGGTGACTTTTCTTACATTTGCACTCATCATGAAAGACTATAGCGTTGCTGAGTTGCATATCCAGCGTCTTTTGTTTATGAATAAAAGTATGGATAGATTAGAAAAAATTTGGGATTTGCAAGAAGTGCTCAATCATCGGCTTGGCATTCAAACCGGTGCACTTAGTAGAGAAGAAAAACAAAAATGGGTTTTGAACTACTGTCGAGCGATGGGTCAGGAAATTGCCGAATTAACGGATAGCATTCCGTGGAAATGGTGGGCGAAATATCAAACTTTTGATGAGCAAAATGCGCGAGTGGAAGTGATCGACCTTTTTCATTTCCTGATTTCTATTGCGCAAGTTTTGGATATGAGTCCGGAAGATCTTTATCAAGCTTATCTCAAGAAAAATGAGGTAAATAACAAACGTCAAGATACCGGTTATCATGTAAAAGATGAACATGATTCCAAACACATCTAAAAACAATATTGTTTGTTAAGAGGGGCAGAGGGCTCGCTTGACTGATCCTTGATTGTTTGGGATTTAGCTTTTTATTTATATGGTCTTGGACTGTCGATGAGGTAAGAACCGATAAATCGAGCCGACAAGTAAACTCAATGTTGTCGCAACGAGACAACCTGTTACGGGAAATCGGATTTCAAAAAGATAAGCCAAAAAGGCGCTAATAATATACCAGTCTATGATAAAAAAGAACCAGGCAAAGAGTGGCCAAGGCCAAGCGTTTCTTATGCTGAACCATAGCAGGAAAAAAATAACGCTTAACCATAAGATCCAAATCAAGAAATTTGGAGTGAATGTGACTGCTTTTTTATTGTAAATCGCATGCCAGGCAAGAAGTTGAACTTCGGCGGGCGATAGCAATCCGACTGCGGTTGTGATGGGTTGATAAATATTGGTTGCGCTTCGGCTTACCATCACGAATTTTTCTTTTAGTTGATCCATATTCCAAGAGGACGGTTGAAACCGATTCGTTGTGGGCAGGCTGGCAGCCAGCACTAAAGAGTCTAAACCTATTCTTTTGATTCGTAACGCATCGGCAGGGTGGGTTTTAATCCACATGCGACATTGATCGTCGACAGGAATTTTAAATAATTTTTTCCCTCTTCTTTCGATAATAATTTTATTTTTTTTCCATTGCACATCGGCTGGAGTCAATCTTTCGTTTTGTAAAACGCATTGCAAAATAAAAGAAGGATAAAGGTTAGTGCCCCATCGAAAAGCGAGTGGCACATTTCTTAAGACATTGGAAGGTTCTATGGGTAAGTTATTAAATCCTAAAGCAGCCTGAGTAGAAAAAGTTTCTAAAGGGAAAAAACCGCCATTGTAAGAAGGCATGAGCTTGAATTGTTGTGTTTTTAATTTTAAATTTTCTATGGGCTGGTTATCAATCGCAGGTTCTTGTGTTTGAAGCGCACTGGCTGCCAAGACAACGCCTGGAGTGCGTTGAATTTGGTTGATAAAAGCATTATCGAAAGCAGTATAGTTCGGATCGCGTTCTGAAAGGATCATTTCGAAACCTACACCTCGCACGTCTCGACCTCGCAAGGTTTGTAAGAGGGTGGCATAAGGCAAACGCGAAAATGGCCATTGACCTTCCCCATAAGTGTTGAGGGTGCTGGCATCGATTTCTACTGCGACGATATTAGTTAAAAAAATAGGGCGAGAGCTGCCGAGTGATTGTAGCTTATCCCATTGTTTGTTTTCCCAAGTTTGCCATAAGCCAGAACGATCTAAAAACAAAACCAGTAAGAAAATAATAAGTCCGAAAATATACCAACTTGAAAACAAAAACGAAAAACGTTGATTTTGCGTTTGTTGTTTTAACCAGACCAACGCTTCACTTCTATTTTTCAATTTGCCCTCCAATTGTAAGTCATATGCTTTTTGTAGTAATTTTCCTACTTCTGGCCCTGGTGCGATATTCTGTGCTAATACATCTTTGCCATTAAGAAAACCTCGAGGTTTGATTTCTTCTTGAGAAAAATTTTCCCAATGTTGTTTTAAAAACTCATAAATTTTTAGATCGCCGTGCGAACTGAGACAGTCTACCCGATGCAGTTCTAACTCTTCAAAAAACGTTTCTCGAGATAAGAACCGTTTTAATGTGCTGAGACGCATTTGAGGCGCATCTTTGAAACTCATATGATTAGCCACCATGGCAACAATGCGTTCGGATTGTGCGTTAGAAAATCGTAGGCGAGTTAAAATCTTTTTTGACATCGCGGCGCTTACGCTTTCATGGCCGTTGAACCGGATGCGACCGGTGGCATCGACAGTATAAGTTGCGGGTTTTCCGATGTCATGCAGTAACACAGCCCAAACCAAAGATTCGTCGCGCTGCTGGAGATGGCTCAACATGAGTCTGACATGCACGAAAACATCGCCTTCAGGATGGAATTGAGGAGGTTGCTCGACGCCTTTTAATGCTTCGACTTCGGGTAAGATAACTTTTAGCAATCCACTGTGGTCTAATAAATCAAAACCTTTCACCAGATTGGGGCCAGTTGCCCATTTCTTGAATTCTTCGCGAATTCTTTCTGGACTAACCTGGTTAATGGTGGAGGCTTCGGCTTGCAAAGCTTGCCAGGTGTTGGGTTCTATCTGAAAATTTAAAGCGCCCGCAATTCGAACTGCGCGCAGCAAACGTAATTTATCTTCCGCGAAACGTTCTTTGGGGTCACCTACAGCGCAAATCATTTTATTTTCGAGATCTTTTTGACCTCCGACAAAATCCAAAACACGGTTGGTGACAGGATCAAAAAAGAGAGCATTGATGGTGAAATCGCGTCGATGTGCGTCTTGTTCCACACTAGAAAAAGTGACCGATTCGGGGCGTCGTCCATCGATGTAGAGATTATCTTTACGAAAGGTTGCGACTTCGATGTGACACCCTTTTTCTTTAACAATGACGACGCCAAAACTTTTTCCTACTAAATCACTTTTCCCAGGAAAGAGGGCTTCGACTTCTTCGGGTCGCGCGCTGGTAGCAATATCGTAATCAGTAGGGGTAATGCCCAAGAGTTGGTCGCGCACGCAGCCACCGGCAAAGTAAGCCTCAAACCCTTTGCTTTGTAAAAGGCGTAGAATTTTTTCGGCGATGTCTCTCATTGGTGAGCCGTTACTTTATTCGTTCTAAGCTCTTTTGGACAACGATAAAAAATATAAAGTAAGCCACCAATGAGTGCGAGAATAACTGCCAGAATCCAATAGGTTAAAGAGAAGATAAAAGCTTTTTCTTCACCGATATGAGCTCCGCGAAAGAGTAGTAAAAAAGCTGTTTCGCGCAGACCCAAGCCTGAGATGGTGATGGGTAAGGTAATGACGGCGTTCACTATCGGCATCATTCCCGTCATTAATAAAAAGGGAATAGGTAAAGAAAATGCGCGCGCTAAAAAGTAGCCACAAAAAATCAAACTCAAATGCACGCCGATCGATAAGATAAAGCAGACGCTGATTAAAGTTTTGCCTTTCTGTAAGCAAATTTCCAGAGCTTGATCCATTTGTTCGAGAAGATTTTTTCCCCAAGACCAACGTTTGATAAGATGAAATAAGCCCCAATTTTTTTTTCTGAAAAGTAGAGCGCTAAGTAATCCTATCATGCCGGCTCCTAACATGGTTGATAAGAACAAAACAAAAATTTTGCTTTCCGGCTCTTGAGAAAGCCATCGCCAACTCAAAGGTAGGGCGCAGAATGCTAAAGCGCACAATCCTAAAAACCCTAAAATGCGATCCAGAAAAATGCTAAAGAGCGCGGGAGTTTTTTTTATTTTTTTTATTTGAAAAAGGTAAAAGGCGCGCGCGGCATCGCCACCAATCACTCCTATTGAAAAAATAGAAAAAAATAGACCAATAAAGCCTATTGCCAAGGTGTGAACAAAACCTAAGTGAATATCTTGTGTTTTTAATAGAAAATGCCAACGAGCAATGCCGATGATAATTGATATTGCGGCTGTGAGCAGAGATAACCAAAACCAGTTCCATTGAAGATTTTCCCATTCTGTGCGCCAACGTTCCAGGGTGAGTGGAAAGCGATAAAAGAGAAGCGCTAATAATCCTAGCGAAAAAACGATTTTTAGAGCAATCATGATGCCGCGTTTCATAGTGTCTCAAATTTTTTTAATTCTTTAACACTTTGGTGAATGTCTTCTTGTGATACTTTAGGATGAAATTCTAAAACCCAAGGAATATTAGTGGGGAGTTGCGGTAGAAAAAGTTGCCACGCTACATTTCCTTTTCCTATAGCTTGATGATCGTGCGAAGGAAAAAAGGCGTCGTGAATATGACAGCCACCGAGATGGGATTGTTGTTGGGAAAACCGCTCCCAATGGTTGATCCAACCTTTTTCTTGTTTGAGTTGAGCATGGCCAAAATCGTGCCAATAAACGACTGTGTCGGAAGGGTAGCGGCGCCATATGTTTTCTAGTTCTTCTTCAAATGGTAGCTCTCCAAAATAAAGTCGATTTTCAATGCCGAGTTTGATTTTTTTACTTTGCGCGTAAGAAACAATGGGCTGTAAACATTCATGCACTCGATTCCAAAGGGGAGCCACTTGCTTTTGCCGTAGTGTAACTAGTTTCAATTTACAATCTACAGCGCTACTTTTTTTGCTTTGGGTCAAAGCCTCTAATAAAAAGCGCTCTTCTTTTTCAGAAAATAATGAACCAAGATGAAGCACGACATGTGAAGCGTCTACTTGTTCTGCAAAATCAATCGTCTCTTTGGTTTTTTGCACGGCTCGTTTTCGATCGGCTTGATGGGAGGATGTGTAAGGCAAAAAATCGGGCGCATCTTTTTGCATGCCGGCCGGTAGGGGACAGTAATTATGAACGCTACTGATTCGCAAAGCGCTTTTGTTCAGATGTTTTAAAATGCCTGGCATGAGTTCGGCGCGAATGCCGTGTCCAAGTTCTACCAATTGGAATCCTAGGGTTTCGATTTCTCGGAGCATGGAGCCGCCTTTATTATGTCGATGAGCATTCCAACTGGTTGAAAAAGCGATCACATTACATTGATAGTTAATAAAAAACCCGGTCGATTGTGGAATGACCGGGTTTTAAAATTTTACCACTGAATTATAAAGAGAAATTTCCCCAATAATTAATGCGCGGCGTTTTTAATTTGCGACGCTTTCTTTCACTGGGTTTCTCATAATTCTTGCGCAAACGTGCTTCACGAAGCGTTCCTTCGCGATCGAGTTTTCTTTTCAATCGGCGCAACGCTTTTTCTACAGATTCACCTTTTTTTAAACGAACTTCACTCACTCGTGTTCACCTCGACTCTCTCTATTCTCATTTATCATTTAGACGAATTAATATCCCCTAATCATCGGCTATAAAGGGTGGTTCTGTCAAACAAAGCCTTAAAAATTTATATCTAATTAATTATGAATATCTTATGATTAATTTAATTCATTAATTAAACGATTTTTTCAGTTTTTTTAGCTCTTCTAAGTTCAATTTTCGCCATTTTCCGGCCGGTAAATGGTCTAAAAGGATGGGGCCTACTTGTGTCCGAACTAATTTTTTTACTTCGTATCCTAACTGAAAAAATTGCTGGCGAATCTGACGTTTAATCCCCTGGCTTAAAATCACTTTTACAGTTTTTCCGCTTAAAGCATGAATCGCATCGAACTTGGCGCGTTTTCCTTCCACCCAACTTCCTTTTAATAGACGAGTGCTCTTTTGAAAATCAAAAGCTTTATCCAAAGTGGCCCGATAAATTTTACTGACATGATAGCGTGGATGCGAAAATTGCTGCGCTAAATAACCATCATTAGTTAACAACAATAGCCCTTCACTTTCCGCATCCAATCGCCCAACGTAAAATAACGATTTAAACTCAACCGGCAATAAATCGTAAATGGAACGGAAAGAGCCTTCCGATTTTTTGGAGCAGACGAATCCACGCGGTTTATTAAAAGCAATGACTATCTTTTCTTGCTTGAGGCGAACTTCTTTCCCATCACAAATGACTTGATCTTGGGACTTAACTCGTGTCGCTAAAGAAGTGATTTTCTTGCCATTAACCCAAACTAGACCATCGCGAATCAATCGTTCGCAAGAACGGCGCGATCCTAATCCTGCTGAGGCTAGAAATTGATTGAGCCGCAGATGCGAGCCTTGCGGCATAAATTTTTATTTATTCAGGTTTAGTTTTGCGCAACCCGGTCACGCGATCGCCAGGTTTCCATTGACCGCGCTTTTTTAATAATTCAACCCGCTCGAATCGCTTGAGCACACTTTTTTTGGCAGCCATGGCGCCTTGACTCTTTAAACTACGATGTTGTGACATAACTTTTACTCTTTCAAAATTTTTAAGGATCATGAAAAAAAATCCCCATTTCGACAAGCAAATTTCCCGAAGTAAAGGGTTGATTAAAAAATTAACTAGCAAAATGCCCGAGGCGGGACTCGAACCCGCACGCCCTTGCGAGCACAGGATTTTAAGTCCTGTGTGTCTGCCATTCCACCACTCGGGCTAGCTAAAATAGATAGCTCACGATTAGTTTTTCTAACGGTGAGATCTCTAAACGCTATATAAAGAATGAAAATGAAATGCAATGGGAATTTAGAGGGAAATTTTTTATCTCTATCTATTGCCTTTTATTCTAAGCAATGTTATGGTGGTCAAATTAAGGAGGTTTAAAAGAATGAAAAAGAAATTTCTGTTTTTTATTTTATTGTTGAATGGTATTTCTTTACGTTTGAGTCAGGCGCAAGTCGTGATTACGGACGTTGCACAAGTTTACAATGAAAATTTTACCGTCTTAACACCAGCCAATACGCCGTGGGTAGATAATTTTTCATTACCAGGATGGTATTTAGTTCAAGAGACCAATAATATTAATGCTCTTTTGGTTAATGACGGATCGACAAGTATTCCTAATATTTATAATTTCGGCATCAATGCTGATGCCAATCGTTCATTGGGAGCTCTATCGGTGCCTAATCAAAGCGCTTTTTGGGGTTTGCATTTTAGTAATGCTACCGATTTAGTCATTAATAAAATTAATTTAAGTTACGTGGGCAAGCAATGGCGAAGAGGGGAAATGGCTGGTATTCAGAAGCTGCAATTCTTTTTTCGAAAAGGAGGAACAAACTTCTTGGCAGATACTAATAATCTCGATTGGACAGCACAACCCATTTTTGATTTTATTAGTCCACAAACTAATTTCTTTTCGGCTATTTTAAATGGTAATAGTCCTACTAACCAAACCTTTATTTCTAATTCAATAACCAGCATCATTATTGCTCCAGGTGAAGAATTTTGGTTTCGTTGGTTTTTCCCAAGTGTGGTTCAATTTGGCCACGGGTTAGCGATTGATGATATATCAGTATCCTTTAGTGGTATTTCTAATATAATTAATCCGGGTCCAACTAATAATAATGGCAGTAATAGTGTCTTATCATTATTGGATGTTCAACTTAACCTTAAGAAACCGAAGATTGATAAATTATTGCGTTTTAATGGCCTGAATGGTTTTCCCATAAAAGGTCAAATCTTTGCCAATACGAGTGTTGTGACCAAAGCTTCTTATGCTGCTTTTGCTACTTCGACTAATATTCCCACCAATCTTGTTTTCTTGGAGGCAGGTATATTTAAAACTAAAATCAAGAAGAAGTTAGCCAAAAAAGGGGTTGTGGCTCTTTTCAAGCATAAAGGTAAAGCCAATAAGCCGGGCCAAGGTATTCCTTCAGAAACTCCTTCTATAACGCTTATCGTGAAGGTGGATGGAACCCAGGGAACTAATGCGGGTAGCGCTTTATTTACGAATGTTTTCAGTTCAAAGGTAAAATAAGGTTTTTTTTATTTTTACATTGAAAAAAAAATCTCGAATCCTAACTTAGTTCGATGAAATATTCTAAATTAGCTTTGTATGGTTTATTAGGTTTTGTTTTTCAATTGTCTTTACGAGGGCAAATTGATATTCCCAATGTGCCTTTTACTTATAGCCAAAACTTTGATGTTTTTGGGGTAAACAATTCTCCCTGGGCGAATAACATGAACCCGTTACCAGGTTGGTATTATGTTTTTTCCACGGATGGTATGGGTTCTTCGGATATCTTCGGCTTAGTAGCCGATGATGGAAGCAATCCTTTAGTGGTTCCCAAAAATTATGGTTCCAATGGGGCACTTGATCGAGCTTTGGGGGGAGTCAATGGACTGCTTGGTCCTCAACATTTGGATTGGTTTTATGGGGCACGCTTTCATAATTCCACCGCTTTTAGTATTAGTAATATTACTATTTCTTATAAAGGGGAACAGTGGACTCAAAACAATCCGATGCCACAGACTTTAAGATTTTTCTACCGAATTGGTGGTAATGATTTTCTAGCCAATAATACAGGTTGGACTGCTTTGTCTTTGTTTGATTTTGTTAGCCCTAAAACGGGTGCGACTCTTGCTTTGAATGGGAATGCTCTTTCCAATCAAAAATCATTTTCTGTGAATAGCGCGGTATTCCCTAATCCTATTGTTATACCGCCCAATGGAGAATTTTGGATTCGTTGGGTTCAATCTGATAATCTAAACAATGGTCAAGGTTTGGCCATTGATGATTTTGCAATAGATTTTTCTACTAATGCATTCAATGTTAATCCCAATCCTACCAATAACGCTCCTGTTTCATTTGCTGATATTCAGCTTTCTCTAAAAAAACCTAAACTTACCAAGACGCTTCGCTTTAAGGGAACTGGCGGTTTTGCTTTTAAAACTCATGTGCTTGCCACAGTGAGCACCCCCACACAAGTGTCGTATGTCGCTTTTGCCACAGGAACAACCAATGTTCCTACTAATCTTGTTGTAGCAGGACTGTTTAAACCCATTACCAAAGGCAAACTCGCCAAAAAAGGTGTGAAGGCACTTGCTAAACATAAAGGTAAAGCCAATAAACCGGGACAAGGCGTTGCCCCAGACACCGCTTCGGTTACCTTAATTATTAAAGTTGATGCAACACAAGGCACAAATATTGGTAGCGTTTTCTTTACTAATACTTTCACTTCTCAAGTAAAATAAATTAATTGTTTTTGCGCGACAGCGAGCCATATCTTTCTATACTGAGAGATATGGCTAAACTTTCTATTCAAGATATTTCTTGTGAAGGTCAGCGGGTAATAGTTCGCGTTGACTTCAATGTTCCACTGGAAAATAAACAGAGTCACCCCACGATCGCCGATGACACTCGAATTCGAGCCGCTTTACCTACATTAACTCATTTACTGAAGCAAAATGCTATTATTATTTTAGTGAGTCATTTAGGACGTCCAAAAGGAAAAATAGATACTCATCAAAGTCTGCGTTCCATCGGTATTCGACTCAATGAACTGCTCGATCATCCGGTGGCGTTTATTCATCATGATCTAATGAAACCGCAAGATTATGAAGAAGTTCAATCAATTCTTGCTCACGCCAAACCAGGACAAATTTTTCTTCTCGAAAATATCCGGTTTTATCCGGGTGAAGAAAAAAATGATCCTGACCTAGGCAAACGCTTGGCCGCCTTAGGCGATATTTATATCAATGACGCCTTTGGCGCGGCACATCGCGCGCATGCGTCCACTGAAGCCATTGCGCGCTTTTCAAAAAAAGCAGTTAGTGGATTTCTCATGCAAAAAGAACTCCAATTCCTTAGCGAGGCAGTGGAAGAGCCGGCAAAACCGTTTGTGGTGATTTTAGGCGGCGCGAAAGTGTCCGATAAAATTAATGTCATTGATCGGCTCATCGAAAAAGCTGATACGATTTTAATCGGCGGGGGGATGGCTTATACCTTTCAATACGCTTTAGGCAAAGGCATTGGAGACTCCTTATGCGAACCAGATAAAAAAGAAGTGGCTTTAGCTGCCATCAAAAAGGCGAAACAAAAACAAATTTCATTTTTATTGCCTGAAGATAATTTGATCGTTGATCAGCTCGATTTTTCTAAAAAAAGTGTGGGTCAAAGCCGTTTTACCCAACCCGGCGAAGCGATTCCTGATTCGTGGCAGGGCGTCGACATTGGTCCGAAGACCATTAAACGCTATCAACAAGAAATTGCTAAAGCCAAAACGATTTTATGGAATGGTCCGATGGGAGTTTTCGAGATCGCAGCTTGTGCTCAGGGCACATTTGCGATTGCCCAGGTGGTTGCAAAAAACAATCAAGCCACAAGCATCGTTGGAGGCGGGGACTCCATCAAAGCCATCAAGCAAGCTGGTGTAAAAGATAAAATTACCTTTATCTCAACCGGAGGAGGCGCTTCCCTTGAATTGCTGGAAGGCAAAACCTTGCCTGGGGTTGCTGCGTTGAATGATAAATGATTTATGCTTCGTAAAAAAATTATTGCTGCCAACTGGAAAATGAACAAAACGCCCTCTGAAGGCGTAATTTTAACCCAAAATCTTCTCAAGCAACTGGGCGATTTTGACCGAGCGGATTTAGTGATTTGCCCGCCCTTTACCAGTTTAGCGAGTGTGAACGATTTGATTAAAGGTCACTCTCATTTTTCGCTCGGCGCTCAGAATCTTTTTTATGAAAAACAGGGTGCTTACACGGGTGAAATTTCAGCCGATATGCTGCGAGACGCGGGATGTGGTTACGTAATTATTGGCCACAGTGAACGGCGCGAATATTTTTTGGAGACTGACGAAATAGTAAATCGCAAAATTAAAGCTGCGTTGGCTGCGAATTTGAAATCCATTGTTTGTGTGGGAGAAAAATTATCAGTTCGCGAAGACAATGGCGCTGAAACTTTAATTCGAAACCAAATTCAAAAAGCGTTTCACGATCTTTCTGATGAAGCGATGAATCACATCATCGTTGCTTATGAACCGGTTTGGGCCATTGGCACAGGGAGGAATGCCACGCCTGCGCAAGCTCAAGAGGTGCATAATTGGATTCGAGATCAGATCGCTAAGCAGTTTAGCACTAAAGTGGCCGATCAGATTCGCATTCAATATGGTGGTAGTGTGAAGCCGGAAAATGCTAAAGAACTGTTAAATCAACCTGACGTGGATGGCGCTTTGGTGGGAGGGGCGAGCCTCGAAGCAGCGAGCTTTACTGCGATTGTGAAAAATAGTGTAGGATAAGCTTCTAGCTTGCCATGATTGGGTTTGCTCTTTATGCTTCGGGCGCTTTATGTGGACAAATTTTATCATCATAGGATTGCAAATTATTTTAGTGCCGCTTTGTGCTTTCATGGTGCTTTTGATTTTGATGCAACGCCCGAAGCAAGAAGGATTAGGCGCGGCATTTGGTTCAGGCATGACCGAATCGGTTTTTGGTGCTGACACTTCTAACGTGCTTAGTCGCTTAACTGTTTGGTGCGTGGTTTTATTTTTTGGTATTATATTAACCCTAAGCTCGCTTTATGCGCACCGTTCCACTCCTTCTAGTGAAGTCCAAAAAGCGTTAACGGAACACACAATGAAACCAACTTCGGTTTCCACTAATATTTTGTCTTTGGAAACTAACGTCATGGATTTGACCACTAATCTTTCCTCCAATGCCACAAATCAGCCGTAACGTGTTGTTACGATTTTTTCTTTATTTTATTTTTCTGGGATTTTCCCTTTCTTCCTGTTCGCCCTCCAAACCTCGAGCAGATTTAGTTTTTATTAATGGCATTGAGCCGGAAAGTTTGGATCCCGCTATTATTACGGGTCAACCGGAGGGGCGCATTGTAATGGCGCTTTTCGAAGGATTAACCTCGCGCGATAGTTATGGTCGTGTGGGGCCTGGTATGGCGGAGCGTTGGGAAATTTCTTCCGATGGATTAACTTACCGTTTTTATTTGAGAAATAACGCGCGTTGGAGCAATGGCGATTTGGTAGCCGCGCAAGATTTTGCGCAGTCGTGGGAGCGCGTGTTAAATCCAGTGACAACTTCCGATTATGCGGAAATTCTTTACTATCTTGAAAATGCTGAGGCTTATCACGATGGTAAAATAAAAGATTTTAATCAGGTGGGGGTGAAAGCGCTCGATTCGCAAACCCTGGAAGTGAGATTGCACGATCCCACGCCTTTCTTTCTCGATCTTTGTGCGTTTGTGACGACTTATCCGGTCCATTTTCCTACCCTTAGGCGCTACGGATTAGATTGGATTAAACCAGGAAAATTAGTTTCCAATGGCGCTTATCGTTTGACGGATTGGCGGATCAATGATCGCATTCGGTTGGAAAAAAATCCTTATTATTGGCGTGCTGATCAGGTGGAATTGAACACGGTAGAAGCGTTGCCGATTAATCAAGCAACAACGGCTTTTAATTTTTATCAAACTAGTGTGGCCGATCTTGTTTTGGATAAAGGCAGTATACCACCTTTATTATTAGGGGAACTGCGCAAACGTCCCGATTGTCATATTGCGCCGATTTTAGCTACTTATTTTTATCGCTTTAATGTTACGCGACCCCCTTTCAATAATCCTCTGGTTCGCAAAGCGATTGCATTTTCGATTGATAAAAAATTTATTGTCGAACGCGTCACGCGCGCTGGCGAACCGGTCACAGGGTCTTTCACGCCTCCAGGACTTCCGCAATATCAACCGCCCCGAGGTTTGAGTCACGATCCTGATTTGGGTCGAAAATTATTAGCCCAAGCCGGTTATCCGAATGGGAAAAATTTTCCTGCTATGACATTGCTTTATAATAAAACTGAGCAAGACGAAAATATTGCGTTGGCTTTTCAAAGTATGATGAAAAAAGAGTTGGGAATTCGAGTGGAATTGAGAAATCAAGAATGGAAAGTTTATCTCAATTCATTGAGCCAATTGGATTACGATATCGCGCGCTCCAGTTGGGTGGGAGATTATGCTGATCCTAATACTTTTCTCGATTGCTTTGTTACAGGTCGCGGCAATAATCGCACGGGATGGAGTTTTGCTCGATACGATCAATTGATGACTCAAGCCAATCAGGAAAATAATCCCGACAAACGCGCGCAGTTGCTTTATCAAGCTGAAACTATTCTTGTGGAAGAACAGGTGCCTATCGTTCCTATTTTTCATTTCGTTGGCATTAAATTATATGACGCGAATCGATTAGGAGGCTTGCATCTCAACTTGATTGATGAATATCCTATTCGCGAAATGTTTCGAAAATAAATTTTATGAGACGCCGTTTGATTATTCGCGTGGTATTGGCGATTCCCACTTTGTTTGCGGTGGTTTGTCTGACTTTTTTCTTGATGCGTTTGGCTCCTGGTGGACCGTTTGATCGTGAAAAAGCGATTCCTGAAAGCATTAAACGTCAACTCATGGCGCAATATCAATTGGATGGTCCCGTGCTAACTCAACTTTATTATTACTTAAAAGACGTAGCTCGAGGCGACTTGCGATTATCCACCAAATATCGCAATCGCACAGTGAACGAAATCATTTCTCAAACGTTGCCCATTTCCGCTTGCCTAGGAGGCATTGCTTTTTTTTTGGCGTTGGGTGGAGGTTGTTTTTTTGGAATTTGGGCGGCTTATCGACATAATCGACCGTCGGATTCTATTTTGATGTTTTTAGCTTTGTTGGGAATTGCATTGCCGAGTTTTGTGATCGGGCCATTACTCATTGTTCTTTTTAGTTTTAAGTTGGGATGGTTGCCCGTAGGCGGTTGGGGGACAGTCCAACAAGTTTTTTTGCCTGCTCTGGCTTTGAGCCTTCCATACATGGCTTATCTCGCCCGAATGGTGCGGGTGAGCATGTTGGAAACATTGAATCAAGATTATATTCGCACAGCTCGCGCCAAAGGTCTTGCTGAATGGCGCGTGCTTTACGTTCATGCTTTAAAAAATGCTGCGTTGCCTGTGGTTTCTTATTCTGGGCCGCTCGCGGCTAATATTTTAACCGGTTCTTTGGTTGTGGAAGAAATTTTTAAAATTCCTGGCATTGGCCCTTTTTTCGTGAACGGCGTTTTGAATCGCGACGTTTTTGTTGTCGGTGGCATTACACTGGTTTACAGCATGTTGCTAATTGCCTTCAACCTGGTAGTCGATTTGTTTTACGGTTTGCTAGATAAACGGATTCAATCTGCGTGATATTGAGATGAAACTTTTTTCTCAAATTCTAATTCATCGACGTATCATGATAGCTTTATGCATTTTATGTATCGTTGTTTTGGCGGCTATTATCGGTCCTTGGTTTTCGCCTTACGATTATGAAACGGGTAGCGCTACGGCATTTTCTCCTCCAAGTTGGCAGCATTGGGGGGGGACGGATTTATTGGGACGCGATGTTTTTACACGCATGCTTTATGGCGCGCGAATTTCTTTGTTGGTAGGTTTTGTAGGCGCTCTGGTGAGTTTGCTGATTGGTGTGAGTTATGGCGCGATTTCCGGCTATATCGGGGGAAAAATTGATTTGGTGATGATGCGTTTGGTGGATGTGCTGTATAGTATTCCACGACTCATTTTTGTTATTACTTTGATTAGCATGTTGGATTGGCAAATGCGGCGCTTGTTAATGCGTTGGGAATGGCCGGAATTAGCGGCTCAGGCTCGATTAGTTTTATTATTCGTAGGATTAGGTGCTGTCGAGTGGTTAACTATGGCACGCATTGTGCGAGGGCAAGTTTTGACTTTAAAAGAAAGACAATTTGTAACAGCAAGCCGCGCTTTGGGGCAAAATCATTTTTATCTCTTATTTCGACATATTTTGCCTAATCTCACCGGGATTATATTGGTTTATTTAACCTTAACGATTCCAGTGGTTATTTTGGAGGAATCGCTCCTTAGCTTTTTAGGTTTGGGTGTTCAAGCGCCTCTTTCGAGTTGGGGAATTATGATTTCCAGTGGAGCGCAAATTATTAATCCTATTAAAAGTTATTGGTGGCTGCTTTTTACGCCTAGTTTGGCCATGGCCATTACGTTGTTGGCCTTGAACTTTGTGGGTGATGGTTTGCGCGATTGGCTTGATCCTCGAAGTCAATCGCATTGATCTCTAGGTAATAAACTTAAAGAGGTTCGAGTTGTTGCTTTAATGTTTCGAGGAACTTTTCTAATCCGTTGCGATAAACATTTTGCTTCCATTCAGTAAGGTAAGCGCGACTCGCATCAATTTCTTTAATAAAACTTTCAATAGCGTGACGAAATTGGCCTGAAGCATGAATTGCTTGAATGAGTTGATAGTAACTTTCTAATTCGCCGCTCAAAATAATTTCATGCGCTTTTTCCAGGTCGGCTCCTTGAAGAGTTTGAAGATAAAAAAGAATAGGCAAAGTTAGCTTGCCTTTTACCAGGTCGGTGCCCAAAGTTTTTCCAGTTTGGTTTTCAGTTCCAACCAGATCTAGACAGTCATCGTAAATTTGATAAGCAATACCTAAATGGCGGCCAAATTGCCGAAAACTCTCTTGTTTTTCTTGGTTAACCTGATTGAGCAGAGCGCTTAGTTCGGTGCAGACTTCAAATAAGGCAGCTGTTTTCATACCGATGATTCGAAAATAATCTTCTATGGAAAAAGTCAGGTCGAATTGACGTTGCGTTTGCAAAATTTCACCTTGGATCAAATCGCTAGCAGCTTCGGCAACTTTTTCTGCAACACGGCGATTCTCAAAACGGGTGCATAATTTGAGGGCATGGGCAAAAAGACAATCGCCCAAAAGCACTGCTGTTTCCGGGCCCCATCGGGCATGAGCGGTGGCTTTGCCGCGTCGCATTTCAGCATGATCTAAAATGTCGTCGTGAACTAAAGAAGCGAGATGAATTAATTCCACGACGGAAGCGAGTTTTATATGATCGGTTTGAATTTGTCCTGAAACACCGCCAGCGAGTAAAACCAGAGCGGGTCGCAAATTTTTGCCGCGCGTTTCTAATACATAACTTAAATAACCGACTAAAGCCGGATCAAACGCGGCCACTTGTTTGCGAATAAATCGGTCTACTTCCTTAAGAAATAAATGAATTTCTGCAAAGGAGATTTCAAATTTTGCTCGAATGAGGGGAATTTCCTTTTTGAAAAAGTTGGCGGATTGCAAAGGAGGACGTTTCATGTTTATTTAAATCTGCCTGCAAGTTTCAATGCGTCAAAGAGATTTTTGTGATTAAATTTTTTGTGTAAACCACAATCAAACGATTCTTGGGTGTTAACGAATAATCTTTAACAGTTATTCTGCAAGGCGGAGATGAATATAGGGTTACAGCAAAAAAGATAAAAAACGTGATTTTTTGTTTGCATTGGTGGCAAGAAATGGTGTAAAGTGGTGAAATATGGAAAAAGAAACCATATTCTCCCTTTAAAAATTATGAATGCTCCCTTTAAAGCCAGTTATGCCGATTCGTTCGAGCACGGCTTTGATGCGAAGGGACGCATTACGATTCCATCGGAATGGCGCGATGAGGGTTATGAATCGCAACTGTTTGTTTTTCCTTCCAGTGAAGGTTGTTTAAAGGTTTACCCCAGCTCTTGGCTGGCTCGACAGCAGGAAAAAATTATTGATTTGCCGTTGGCCGATAAACGCAGAAAGAAAATCGAAGCGCTTGCTATGATTGCGCAGAAAATTGTGTGGGATGCACAGGGGCGCGTAATGATTTCGGAAAGATTGCGCCAGCATGCGGGCTTGAAAAAAAATGCCATTTTAGCTGGCGCTTTGGACCATTTTGAAATTTGGGATGAAAAACTTCGTAAAATTAGGCGTGAAACGCGTTTGAACTTGGAAGATTTAGGGTTGTAAACGATAAGAAAAAGAATTGGAAAAAATGAATGGGGGAAAATTAATTGAAAGAGGCTTCTTATCACGAGCCGGTTTTGGTTCGCGAGGTTGTAGCAGTCTTACAACCGACGCAGGGCAAATATTATCTCGATGCCACATTGGGCGGAGGTGGACACAGCGAGGCTCTGTTAAATACGGGGGCTCGGGTTTTGGGATGGGATCGCGATCCAGAGTCTATTCAGTTTGCGGCCAAGCGATTGGAGCGATTTGGAGATCGATTTTTGGCCGAAAAGAAAAATTTTTCTCAAATCAACGAGTTGCCGGCAAATGGGCTAGATGGTGTGTTGCTGGATTTGGGCGTTTCCTCGCATCAATTCGACACTCCGGAACGAGGTTTCAGTTTTCGATTCGATGCGCCTTTGGATATGCGCATGGATCCGTCGCAAGGGCAGCCGCTTTTTCAACTTTTACAAACGGTAATGGAGGAAGATATGGCTTTTTGGTTGCGTGAATATGGTGAGGAGCCTAAGGCTCGAGCGATCGCGCGCGAGATTGTGAAAGCGCGTTCCATGTCACGTCCAGTAAAAACGACACAAGATTTAGTGGCTGTGATTGAGAGGGTTTATCCCGGTGGAGGCCCGCGTTCACATCATCCAGCCACACGTTCTTTTCAAGCGTTTCGCATAGCGGTTAATGACGAGATGGGGGCACTCAAAAAAGCGCTGGAATTGGCAGAAAAAATTTTAAAACCGCAAGGGCGTTTGGCTGTGATTACTTTTCATTCTCTTGAGGATCGCTTGGTAAAACAGGTGATGAAAGAGAAAAGTCGCGCTTTTGAGGAAACGCCTCGTTGGCCTAACAGCGTGCCTAACCCTAAACAAGTTTTTCAACTCGTCACCAAAAAGCCGATTGTCGCGAGTGCCGAAGAAATTGCAAATAATCCTCGTGCGCGAAGCGCCAAACTGCGAGTGGTGGAAAAATTAACTTTCGAAAAAGAATCAGGAGTCAGTTATGAATAATCGATTACGTGAAGCACAAGCCTTTCAAGTTTTTACCGCGATTAAATTGGGGATCGTTATCCTTTTTGTCACGTTATTAGGTTTAGGTTTTATTGTTCAACACAATACGCATCGGCATTTGAGTGAGGAACTTAGTTTGCGCGAAAAAACGTTGCGTGAATTAAAGAAAAAAAATCAGATTCAAGAGGCATATGTTGCGCGTTTAAAGAATCCCGAAAATTTACGAAATCGGGTTCAGGAATTGGGATTAAATTTGGTTGAAATCAAACAAGAACAAATTGTGCGGGTTTATCAAGGGTTGTCATTGCCCCTGCCGGAATCTCGCCTTGCCAAAGTGGCTCAAGCGCGATGAATTTTTCTTGGACAGAGCAAATGCGAAAGCGCGCAGTACTTACGATTAGTGGGTTGGTTTTTTTATTTACTGTTCTTTCATTGCGTTTGTTGGAAGTGCAGGTGGGAAAGCATGATTATTATCTGGGTCGAGCGGCCGCAAATCATGCTTTTCGTAAAATGGTTTATGCTCGGCGCGGCGATATTCTGGATCGCAATGGCAATCTTTTGGCAACCAGTATTCCTTATAAAACGGTTCAAGTAGATCTTTTGCGTTTGCGACAAATCTTGCAGAAGAATCAGGAGATAAAAAACCCTAAAAAAAGAATGTCATTGGAGCAAATCGCTCAGTCTCTTGCTCCATTTTTGGAGATGGATACGAACGAAATTTTGAAACGTTTGAATGATACTCGATCCCTTATTGTTTTGAAAAAGAAAGTAGAGCTTTCAGCCTGGGAAAAAATCGAGGCTTTACAATGGCCGGGTATTTTAGGTGTGGACGAATATCAACGTCGTTATCCCGAAGGGCGAAATGCGAGTCATGTCTTGGGTTATGTCGATAGCGAAGGCAATGGCAAGGATGGCATTGAAGCTTCGATGGATCATTATTTAAAAGGCATTGATGGTTGGTATGTTTCAGAGCATGATGCCAGTCGACACGAGATTCGCGCTTATCGTTCGCAAGACGCGCCAGTAAAAAATGGTTATTCCATTTCGCTCACATTGGATCAAACCATTCAATATATTGTTGAGGAAGAGTTGGATAAGGCGATGACCAATTATTCGCCGGCAGCCGCTTATGCGATTGTGATGAGGCCAAAAACTGGTGAAATTTTAGCGTTGGCCAATCGTCCCACTTATGATCCTAACGAACGAGCCAGTTTAACCTGGGAAGGTATGCGCAATCGGTGTGTGACGGATACCTTTGAACCGGGGTCGACCTTTAAAATTGTTACCACGGCTGCAACGCTCAATGAAGGATTGGTGACACTTGATACTCCGATTTTTTGTGAAAATGGTTTGTGGTTTTGGGCAGGTGTGCCTTTGCGAGATCATAGCAGTTATGGAACTTTGACTGTGGAACAAGTTTTACAAAAATCCAGCAATGTTGGTTTTGCTAAATTGGGTTTGAAGTTGGGTGAGACTTTGCTTTATCGCTACATTCGCGAATTTGGGTTTGGGCAAACGGTTTTAAATCAGATCATGCCAGGTGAACAAGTTGGCACATTGCGACCTTTGGCAAAATGGTCAAAAATTTCTATTACTCGTGTTCCAATTGGTTATGAAGTGGCAGCAACACCTTTGCAAATGATTACTGCCATGTCAGCCATTGCCAATGATGGTGTGCTAATGAGACCCATGTTAATTCATGAGGTTTTGGATGAGGAGAGCAGTGTGGTGGCCCGTTATAGTCCACGAGTTGTTAAACAAATTATTAGGCCGGAAATTGCGAAGCAGGTGATTAAAGCTTTATCATCAGTAGTTTCGCAAGAAGGCACAGCGGGCAAAGCGGCGGTAGAAGGATTTACTGTAGCGGGAAAAACAGGAACTTCACGCAAATGGGATAATGAAGCGAAAGAATATTCGCACAAACGGTATTTAGCTTCCTTCATTGGTTTTTTGCCAGCGCAAGATCCGGAATTTGCTTTGCTAACGATTATTGATGAGCCTTCCAGTGGAGGAATTTATGGTGGTCAAGTGGCAGCGCCCGTTTTTTCCGCAATGGCTTCGCGCATTGCACGACATTTGGATCTGAGTCCTGAAACTTCTTTCTGGGAGGTGGCGAGCCGATGATGTTGCAAGATTTAATTCAGGAGGTGTCATCGGCCCGCCTTTTTGGTCAATCAGAAATTCAAGTAAAAGGGTTGGCTTATGATTCGCGTCGTGTGCAAAAGGGAGACCTTTTTTTTGCTTTATCAGGAAGCCAAAAACAAGGACGTGATTTTATTCAGGAGGCGATCAGTCATGGGGCAGTGGCAGTTGTTGGTGAAGAGAGTTTTGAAACAGAAGTAACTCGGATTGAAGTGGCGAATGCCCGGATGGCTATGGCAAAAATCGCTCAACGATTTTTTGATTTTCCAGATCGTCAGTTGCAGGTGGTTGGGATTACGGGAACAAATGGCAAAACAACAACGGCATTTTTGACAAAACATCTTTTGCAATCGATGGGCCTGCGTTGTGGATTAATCGGAACGGTGCGTTATGAGATTGGGGATCGAGTTGAGGCAGCGACTCATACGACACCAGAATCGTGTGAGTTATATGCCTTATTACAAAAAATGGTGAGAGAAAACTGTCGTGCGGCTGTCATGGAGGTTTCTTCTCATGCACTGGATCAATATCGAGTAGGTGGAGTGGATTTTGATGTAGCGGTTTTTACTAATTTAACCCGTGATCATTTAGATTATCACTCGGAGATGGAATCTTATTTTTCGGCAAAGCAACGTTTGTTTGCCAATTTAGGACAACAACAAAAACCGGGTGCGATGGTGGTAAACGGAGATGATAAGCGCGGTCAAATATTGGTAAAAAATTTTTTATTGAAATCTGATAGGAAGGTTGTCTTTGGCGAAATTGCTGGAGATTTACTATGGAGATTGTGCGGTTGGCATGAAAAGGGATGTTTGGCAGAATTTGTTTATCGCAATCAACGCCGATCCGTGGCGTTGCCTTTGTTTGGAAAATTTAATATTGCCAATGCTGCTGCGGCAATGGGAGCAGGGTTGATGCTGGGTGGCGTTTTTGAAAAATTAGCACGAGCTTTAGAAAGTGCGCCATCTGTGCCAGGTCGTTTGGAAGCGGTGCCCAACACTCAAGGGTTTAAAGTTTTTGTGGATTATGCTCATACCGATGATGCATTAAGAAAAGCGTTGGAAACGTTGGCACAAGTGCCACATCGTCGTTTGATTACGGTGTTTGGTTGTGGTGGGAATCGTGATCGAACGAAGCGTCCTTTGATGGGTGCGGTTGCGATGGAATTGAGTGATCGAGTTTATGTGACGTCGGATAATCCACGATTTGAAAAGCCAGAAGCTATTATTGAAGAAATTGTGGTTGGGTTGAAAGAGGACAATGATTTTGAAATTGTTGTTGATCGTGAAGAGGCGATTCGCGCAGCGCTTAATGAAGCGGGAACTGAAGATATTGTTTTGATCGCGGGTAAAGGACACGAAACGTATCAAGAAATTGAGGGCGTGCGTTATCCGTTTCATGATAGGGAAGTGGCACAAAAAATTCTGGAGGAGGCATGCGAGTGATGAAACTTTCGGAATTGATAGAGGTTTGGGACGATGCATTTTTGTTATCAGGACGAAATGTTTCGAGTGCCACTCAAGTTTTGGGTGTGAACACGGATTCGCGTCGAGTGATAAAAGGCGACTGTTTTTTTGCGCTGAAAGGAGAGCGTTACGATGCTCATGATTTTATTGAGGAAGTTATTGCACGGGGTGCTGTGACTGCTGTTGTGGAGCGCGATGTGAAAACACTAAAAGAGTTTCCATTAATTCGCGTCGATAACACCGTATTGGCATTACAGCAGTTAGCGTCTTTTTATCGCGATAGTCTTAAGATTCCGATTGTAGCGGTAGCCGGAAGTAATGGTAAAACGAGTACGAAAGAATTAATTGCAGCGGCGTTAAGTTCACGATGGAATGCGGCAAAAACTTTGGGCAATTTAAATAATCATCTGGGTGTTCCATTGACGCTTTTGGGAATTGATCCTGAGCATGAGGCGGCAGTGGTGGAGTTAGGCACGAATCATCCTGGCGAAATTGCCTTTTTAACGAAATTGGTTAAGCCCACGGTGGGGGTGATTACTAATATTGGTTTGGAGCATTTGGAATTTTTTAAAGATGAGGCAGGGGTTGCCAAGGAGGAGGGCGCTTTACTTGAGGGAATGGAAAATCAAGCGATCGCCATTTTGAATGCGGATGATTCTTGGACGGAATCGTTGCGTGGTAGAGCAAAAGGAAAAGTTTTAACTGCTGGGTTTAGTGAATCGGCTGATGTTCGAGTGAGCAAATTGGAACAAAATGATAAGGGGCAATCTTTTTGTGTGACTTTTCAAGATGATGAGAAAATTTTTGAATTACCCTTAGTGGGTCGACATTTGGCGGGAAATGCTGCTTTGGCTATTGCTACGGGTTTATCGTTAGATTTTTCTTTAGCCGAGATGGCGGAGGGATTGAAGCGAGTGAGTTTACCTTCTGGAAGAATGAAGGTGTATGTTGCGAAAGGTGGCGGAAAAGTGATTGATGATTCTTATAATGCCAATCCTAGTTCCATGAAGGCAGCTTTGCATTATTTGGCTGGTTTATCAGGACGGCGAATTGCCGTGCTGGGAGATATGGGAGAGCTGGGTGAGGAGGCGAGTCAGTGGCATCGTTATGTGGGTCGAGAAGCGGCTCAACTTCCTTTGGATTTGGTGGTGGCGATTGGGAGGGAAGCGGGAAATTATGCTCAGGGAACTGCTGGTAAGATAAAGGTTGAAACTTTTGTTGGGGTAGAAGAGGCTGTCGATTTTCTTAAAAAAAATGTGGGTTCGAATGATGTGATCTTGGTTAAAGCGTCACGTTCAGCGCGATTAGAGCGAGTCGTGGAAGCGTTGGTAGGAAGCGTTACAGAAAGGGATCACTCGTGTTAGAATTATTACATCGTTATTCTGAAACGTTTGGTGCGTTTAACTTATTTCGTTACGTTTCTTTTCGAGCGCTAGGTGCGGCGACGACGGGTCTTTTATTTTGTTTGTTTTGTGGGCCTTGGATTATTCGTAAATTGACGGAGTTAAAATTAGGCCAACCGATTCGCACTAAAGAAGAGGTTCACCGTTTGGCTGAATTGCATGGTGGAAAAAGTGGAACGCCGACAATGGGAGGTGTGATGATTTTAGCGGCGGTGGTAATTGCGACTGTGTTGTGGGCACCGATTTTGAATCGGTTTGTTCTTTTGACTTTGTTTGCGATGCTAATTTTAGGCGGATTGGGATTTTGGGATGATTTGTTGAAAGTGAAACAGAAGAAATCGGCTGGAGTTCCAGGTCGAGTAAAACTTTTAGTGCAAATTGTGTTGGCAGTTGTGATCGGAGCCACTTTGTTAAGTGACGAAGCAACGAGTCAACAGGCGTCTCAGTTGGAAGTGCCATTTTTTAAAGAACCGATTTTAACGATGGGTTGGGGAGCTTTAGCTTTTTTTGCGCTGGTGTTAACGGGTTCTTCAAATGCGGTAAACTTAACGGATGGGTTAGATGGTTTGGCCGCAGGATGCACAGTGATTGTGGCATTGGTATTTGGTATCTTTAGTTATGTGTCGGGCAATGTGAAATTGGCTGAGTATTTATTTATGCCTTACACGGCTGGAACAGGGGAGTTGACGGTGATTGCTGCTGCGCTAGTGGGCGCGACTTTAGGGTTTTTATGGTTCAACTGTTATCCAGCCAAAGTTTTTATGGGTGACACCGGTTCTTTAGCGATCGGGGGAGCTTTAGGCACGATTGCGATTTGTATCAATCAAGAATTTTTATTGTTGGTTGTGGGTGGCGTATTTGTGATGGAAGCGCTTTCTGTGATTTTGCAAGTGGCCTCTTTTAAGCTTACGGGTCAAAGGATTTTTGCGATGGCGCCTCTTCATCATCATTTTGAATTGAAAGGGTGGAGTGAGACAACGGTGGTGGTTCGATTTTGGATACTTGGCGTTTTTTTTGCGTCATTAGCTTTGTTAACTTTGAAATTACGGTGAGGTAGATGAAGCATGAATGGTTATGAAATGGAGTGGACAAAAAGTTGTGGTGATTGGGCTGGGTGCCAGTGGTTTGGCAGCGGCACGTTTGCTCTATGGAGTAGGAGCGGAGGTTACTGTGAGAGATGAATCGGATAATGAATTGTTGAGAGAACGCGCTAATTCCTTGCAAACTCGAGGGATTCATGTCGAGTTGGGGAAATTAATTCGTGCAGATGAGACACGTTTTGATTTTGGAGTTTTAAGTCCTGGGATTGATCCTCGGCGCTCTATGATTCAAAATTTATTGAAAGCCAAGGTGCCAATATGGAGTGAGTTGGAGTTGGCTTATCGTTTTTGTCAGTGTCCTTTAATTGCTATTACGGGAACGAACGGAAAAACGACGACAACGGAATTAGTGCATGCTGTTTTGACGGCGGGTGGTAAAAAATCGTGTGCTGCAGGCAATATTGGATTGGCTCTCAGTGAAGTGGTTCATGATAGTGATAAACGAGATGTGACGGTGGTGGAAGCTAGCTCTTTTCAATTAGAGCAAACTATTCATTTTCATCCCAAAGTTGCGGCATTGCTTAATATTTCACCGGATCACATGGATCGCTATGATTCGATGAGCGACTATTTTGCAGCAAAGTTAAAAATTTTTAGAAATCAAGCAGCGGGTGATTTAGCAATTGTAAATGCCTCGTTTGGTCGGTTGGATCTGAAAGCAAAAACAATTACTTTTTCTGCGCGTGGATTAGCTGCGGATTATACTCTGGAAAGAGGTGTGATTTGTTATCGCGGTCGCGCTATTGTTGCTATGGAATCTTTGCCATTGCGGGGATTGCATAATGCAGAAAATATCATGGTGGCGATTGCGGTGGCTCAATATTATGGAATCGAAGAGTCAGTAATCGTGAAGGCGTTGATCAATTTTCGTCTTGCGCCGCATCGATGTGAGTGGGTTGGAAAAATAAAAGGAGTGACGTTTATTAATGATTCTAAAGCAACCAATGTGGATGCGATGGCGCAGGCGATTGAAAGTTTTCCTAATCCCATTGTTTTAATTGCCGGTGGAAAAGATAAGGGATTTGAATTTGATTCTGTAGCCGAATTGGTGGCGAAACGAACTCGGGGCGTGGTGTTGATAGGAGAGACTGCATCGAAATTAAAACAGGCCTGGGAGAAGGCGAATTGTTTGTCCGCAACAAACTTTCAAAAAGCCTTTGATCAAGCTGTGCGTTTAGCTCAAGCAGGTGATGTGGTGTTGTTGTCACCCGGTTGTTCCAGTTTTGACATGTTTCGCGATTATGCGGATCGCGGCAATCAATTCAAAGCGATGGTGCAAAAATTTTTACAGGAAAATATCGGTTAAATTCAAAAAAGGAGAAATCAATATGGAAAATCAATGGGAAAAAGAAAGTAAAGAAGGCATTCGTTTGTCGCATGTCTTTTTAATTGTGTTAGTCGTTCATCTTGTGGTGATTGGTGGCGCTTTTGCGTTTCAATATTGGCGAGGTGGCGCGGAAACGAGTGTGAGCGAAGTTTCTGAAAAACAGCAAAAGAGTCGATCCAGAAAAAAAATGGAAGTCAGCGAGCCTAAAGTTCAAAAAATGGCAGAAGAAATCAGTCAAACGACTCCTGCTATGGCCTCTGCAGAGAAGGATACTGTCAAACCAACTACTACTCCTACTTTGCCTCCGCCTGTGGCGACACCCAAGGCAACGGTTCAGGAAGTGAAAAAAGAAATAGTTGTTGCAGCACCGCTTTTGCACGCCGTGGTAAAGGGTGACACTTTAAGTAAAATTGCAAAGCAATACAAAATTACTTTGGCAAATTTGTTGAAATGGAATCAATTGGCAGACGATAAGATTCGTTTGGGTCAAGTTTTGAAAGTTTCTGAGTCGAAAATGATTGTGGCTCAGCAGGAGCCAGTTGCCGCGACCGCGGCTCGCCCTCCCGTGGTTGACACGACTCCTGTGATCAAGCCGGTCGTTGAAACGAAGCCCGCTACGAAACGCATGGAAAATTATACCGTGGTCAAAGGTGATACACTTTATCGTATAGCCAAAAAATTTGGAACGAAACCTCAATTAATTTTAGAGGCGAACCAGATTCAAGATGCGAATAAAATTGGTGTTGGCATGCAGTTAAAGATTCCAGTTGAAACGGAAGTTTCCAAAGCTACTTCGCCTCAAAAAATTGAAGCTTCTCATGTTGCAATGTCGGTACAATAAAATTTATGCTTTTGAAACGGCAGGGTTCCACGCTTTTATTTTTCATCTTGTTCAGTTTTTGTGGACTGGGCTTGGTGATGTTGTATAGCGCGAGCGCTTTCTCTAAGGAAGCGCTCCATGCCGGAGATAGTTTTCGATTTTTAAAAAATCAGGCGGTTTGGTTGGTTTTGGGATTGATCGCTTTAGGAGTCACAGCCTTTCGAGATTATCGTTGCTGGAATAAAAATATTTGGTGGCTGTTGGGAGGGGTTGTGATTCTTTTAGCTTTATGTTATGTGCCAGGAATTGGGAAGCGGGTAAATGGCGCAAATCGTTGGTTAGGTTTAGGTGGGTTGACTTTACAACCGAGTGAATTGGCTAAGTTGGCTTTGCTGCTGTTTGTGTCATGGTGGTATGATATCAATCAGCGACGGGTCAAAACATTTCTTCATGGTTTTTGTATTCCTGCTGCGGTTTGTGGTGTAGTTTTGCTTTTAATTCTTTTTGAAAAGGATGTGGGTACGACGTTGTTATTGGGTGCGGTTCTTATGATTTTATGGTTTGCGGCGGGTGTGCGTTGGCAATATCTCGTTTTAACTATGGTGATAGCAGCCGGAGGTGTGGGTTTTATTGTGTCGAAGGACAAAGAGCGTTTAAGTCGTTTATGGGCGCATGCCAGTCATGGAGATAAAATGGTGGAAAAGGGGGAGGGATGGCAACAAACACAGTCGTTGATTGCACTAGGTTCAGGAGGGGTAGAGGGTTTGGGTATTGGCGAAAGTCGTCAAAAACTTTATTATCTTCCTGAAGCGCATACCGATTTTATTTTCGCAATTATTGGTGAAGAGTTAGGGTTAAGGGCAACGTTAATGATTGTGTTGGGTTTTGTGATGTATGTGATGATTGGGGGGTATATTGCAACGCGCGCTTCGGATTGGCAGGGAACTTTACTGGCGTTGGGTATTGTGACATTGGTGGGGTTGCAGGCTTTTATTAATATGGGGGTTGTCACGCGATTGTTGCCCAATAAGGGATTGGCTTTGCCTTTTATTAGTTATGGTGGATCGAGTTTGGTGGTGGCGTTGGCTATGACGGGATGGTTGATAAGTATTGCGCGTCATGTGTCGACCGAAGAAGAAACGCGATGGGTGTGGAGGAAAAGAGAGAGGCTTACGTGATTTATGGGTTATCGTATTGCCATTGCATGTGGCGGAACGGGAGGACATTTGTTTCCCGGTTTAGCAGTGGCTGATGTGTTGCGAGAACAGGGCAATCAAATATTATTACTAGTCTCGAATAAAGATATTGATCGTTCTGCGCTGAATAAACATCAAGGTTATGAGTTTCGTGTTTTATCCGCTGTGGGATGGCCGGGGTTTCGTCCATTTCTTTTGGTTCATTTTTTTTGGCGTTATTTTCAAGCGGTGCGAGAATGTAAAAAATGGTTCAAGGTTTGGAAGCCGGATGCGGTATTGGGAATGGGAGGGTTTACATCAGCTGTGCCTTTGCGTTATGCGATAAAAAGAAAAATTCCGACATTGATGCACGAATCCAATGTGATTCCAGGAAGAGTTACGGTTTGGTTATCAAAAAAGGTAGATAAGGTTTTATTGGGATTTGAGGCGTGTCGATCGCATTTAGCTTCGATGATCAGCACAGGTGTGACAGGCACGCCATTAAAAGTAAAACCGAAATTGGGTGATCGAATCGAAACTTTGAAAAAATTAGGTTTGTCTCCCGAAAAAAAAACGATTTTGGTGATGGGAGGGAGTCAAGGCGCTAAAGCGTTAAATGAATTGGTGGTTCAAGCGATGCGGTATTGGGAGGGGTTGCAATCGCGTTGGCAATTCATTCATCTTACTGGAAAAGGAGAAAGGGAATTGGTGGAGTTGAATTATCGGCGAGAAGGGTTTCAGGCACAGGTGATGGAGTTTTGTGGTGAGATGGCGGAGATTTATCGAGTTACAGATCTTGCCATTTCTCGAAGTGGTGCGGCTTCATTAAGCGAGTTAACGGCATGGGAAATTCCTAGTGTATTGATTCCTTTTCCTTTTGCGGCGGGCAATCATCAATTTTTTAATGCGCAAGTTTTTGAAAAGGCAGGAGCGGCTTTGATGGAGGAACAGGATTCTCTAACACCTGAAATATTGGGTCAAAAAATAAAAATCTTATTAGAAGATGAAGAGCAGCGGCAGCGGATGCATGAAGCGTGTCGAAAAGTGGCAATTGAAGATGGTGCAGAACGTGTTGCGGATGCGGTGATGAGGGCTATCGAGGAGAAACCAGCATGAGCGCCATTGTGCAATGCTTGCATCACCGCATGCCCGACCGTTTTTGGCATTTTGTGGGAGTGGGGGGTAGTGGAATGTCGGGTTTAGCGCGTTTGTTATTGGAAAAGGGTTATCAGGTTTCGGGTTCTGATTTGGTGGAAAGTCGACTCATTCAACAATTAGAAGAGAAAGGGTTGATTTTTTTTCAAGGTCATCAATCGGATTTTGTGGATCAGGCTCAAGCGGTTGTGGTTTCCTCTGCAATTGATGAGAGTAATGTAGAATTGGAGTCGGCTCGAGCAAGAAAAATTCCCATTTTTCATCGCGCAGAGTTGTTATCGGCTTTGTTAGCAGAGAAAAAATCTATTGTCGTAGCGGGAATGCACGGAAAAACGACAACGACAAGTTTGTTGGCTTGGCTGTTTCACGAGACGCAAAGTTCTTTTTATGTAGGAGGTGTAGTGACACAGTTGGGAGCGAGCGCGAAAATTGGCGAGGGAGAGTGGTTTATTGCTGAGGGAGATGAAAGCGATGGCACGCTGGTTAAGTATGCGCCGCATTTTTCTTTGGTGTTAAATATTGAAAAGGAACATTTAGATTTTTATCCTTCTTTGCAAGCGATTGAATCAGTTTTTCGAGAATTGGGAGAGCGGACGAAAGGAAAAATTTTTTATTGTGGAGATGATGAAGGAGCGACGCGAGTTTTTAAAAGTTTTGAAAATGCGATTAGTTTTGGATTGAGTCATTCAGTTCATGTTCAGGGGAAAAATGTTGTATTCGATAAATCAGGATCGCGTTTTGATGTTTGGGTGAAGGGAAAATTATGGCTTGAGGGAGTGCATTTATCTTTGCCAGGTTCGCATAATATTCGAAATGCGCTGGGAGCAATTGCAGTGGCGCGTGAAGCGGGGTTAAGTGAAAAAATGATTGTGGAAAGACTTGCTTCTTTCCAGGGAGCGCGACGTCGATTTGAGATTAAATGGGAGTGTGATGATTTTTTAGTGATTGATGATTATGGGCATCATCCCACTGAAATTCGAGCGACGTTAGAAGCTGCGAAACAGGTGGCGGGGGGGAGGCGGCTAGTTGTGGTTTTTCAGCCGCATCGATTCAGTCGCACAAAAGCGTTAAAGGAAGACTTTGCTAAAGCTTTTGATTGGGCAGATCGTTTGTTTTTGACGGAAATTTATCCGGCGGATGAGTCAGCAAAGGATTGGCCAGATGTGACGGGAGAAAATTTGTTTCGTGTCGTTGAGGCAACTGGGCGCGGGGCAATTTCTTTTCAAGGTCAAGGCTTAGCATTGGCACAAGAACTGATTCATGAAGTGAAACCGGGCGATTGTGTTGTGGTGTTGGGAGCGGGTGATATCGGAAAAGTGACGCAGGTTTTGGTGGAGCACTTGAAATTTTATCGAGAGTTAATGGAAGCGGCTGGAGATAATGGGCGTGTGGTTCGTAATGAATCTTTGCGTCGTCACACCACTTTGCGTGTGGGCGGGCCTGCGGAGTTTTGGTGTGAGCCGGATGGAGAAGAGTCTTTGGCACGAGTTTTACAATTGTGCGAGAAAAACGCTATGCCTGTCACATTTATTGGACGGGGATCGAATTTATTAATCAAAGATGGGGGAATTCGCGGGGTTTGTTTACATTTGCATGAAAATTTTTTTTCAAAGATTGAAGTTGCAAAAGATAAAGTTTCGGCGCAAGCGGGCACTAAACTAAAATCGATTGTGGCGGCTGCCAAGCGTGAGGGATTGGGTGGTTTTGAATTTATGGAGGGGATTCCAGGAAGTTTAGGTGGGGCGCTATTTATGAATGCAGGAGCGATGGGAGGATGGATGTTTGAGAGGGTTGTCTCAGTGCGTTGTATGAATAAAAATGGTGAGATTGCTGAATTGTTGCGAGAGGGGATTCAAGCCAATTATCGTTGTGTGCCAACGTTGCAAAATAAAATTGTTTTATCAGCAGTTTTGCAGGGTAAAAAAGAAGCAAAAGAAGTTGTCGAAGAACGTTTGCGTGAGTTTAGTAAGAAACGTTGGGAATCGCAACCGGCAGCATCGAGTGCGGGTTGTATTTTTAAAAATCCTTCGTTGAGTCCTGCGGGTAAGTTGGTGGACGAGTTGGGGTTAAAAGGTTTGTCGATTGGTGGCGCACGAGTTAGTCAAGAGCACGGTAATTTTATTGTAAACGATGGCACAGCGACTGCTTCGGATGTATTAGGGTTGATTGAGTTGGTGCGGCAACGCGTGCGTGCGGAACGCGGGGTGGAATTGGAAACAGAAATTATTATTTTAGGAGATAATTAAAGTGTTAAGATAACAAAATGAAGATTGTCGTTTTAAAGGGCGGTATTTCGGCAGAGCGTGAAGTTTCTTTGCGTTCGGGAGCAGCTGTCGCAAAAGCCTTACGTGAAAAAGGTTATGAAGCCGAGGAGTTGGATGTGGTTTCTGAAGAGTTTGTCTTGCCTGTTTGCGATGTGGTTTTTATCGCGCTGCATGGCACGTTTGGTGAGGATGGCCAAGTGCAAGCTATCTTGGATAAGCAAAATTTAATTTACACGGGTTGTGGACAGGCCGCTAGTGAGAAGGCTTTTGATAAGGTGGTTTCGAAAGAAATCTTTGTGGATCACGAGGTGCCTACGCCTGCTTTTGAAATTTGCAAAAAGGGGGAGCGTCCCTCATTAGCTCTGCCGTTTGTGGTGAAGCCGTCGCGGCAAGGATCCAGTGTGGGAATTTCTCGTGTGGTGTCACAAGAGCAAGTAGATTCGGCTTTGACGCTTGCTTTTCAGTACGATGACGAGGTAATTGTGGAGCAGATGATTGTGGGTAAGGAGTTAACGGTTGGTGTTTTAGGGGATCAAGCTTTGCCAGTAGTTCATATCGAGCCCCAGGAAGGGTTTTATGATTATCAAAATAAATACACTGCAGGCCGAACGTGGTATCATTGCCCCGCAGATTTATCGAAATTAGTTACGGAAGCAGTTCAAGAAGCGGCTTTGAGCGCACATCAGGCTTTGGGTTGTGAGGTTTATTCGCGAGTGGATGTTTTGTTGGATGCACAAGAGCGCCCCTGGGTTTTGGAGGCAAATACGATTCCTGGCATGACAGAAACTAGTTTGTTGCCCAAGGCGGCAGCTGCGGCTGGGATTGGATTTGGGGATTTGTGTGAACGTATTGTGTTTTTATCGCAAGCAATGAGAAAGAAAAATAATGTTATTTTATGAAGAGTTCATTTGGGAAACGAAAATTAAATGATGGTAATCGACGCAAGGCTGGTAAAGCGATTTCGTTGCGTGCGAGTATTCAAAAAAGTCGAGGACGGCGTCATGGGGCAAAGCAGTTGCGAAATATTTTGTTGGGTTTAAGTGGAGTTGGATTGGTGTTGGTATTGGGATTTTTTTTGGGACGTTGGGCGTTGAATCGTTTGTTGTATCAAAATCCGCGTTACGCTTTGACGCGTGTGGATGTGGAATTGCAAGGTCGATTAAGGAGGGATCAAGTACTACGATGGGCAGATATTCCTGCTGAAGCGAATGTTTTGGCGTTGAATTTACGAGCGATTCAAAATCGTTTAGAGTCGCAATCTTCCGTGCAAACGGCTGAGGTTTTGAGAGAGTTGCCAAATCGTTTGGTGATTCGTGTGACGGAGAGACGACCTTTAGCGCGAATTGTGATTAAAACGTTATTGGAGGAACAGGAAGAATCTTATTATACGATTGATGAAGAAGGGTTGGTGATGCGTTTGCGACCTGGGGAAGATTTTCGACATTTGCCGGAGATTCGAGGTGTAGATAGTGAAAAAATTGTGGTTGGTGAAAAGATTGAGTTAGGAGAGGTTTATAGCGCACTTTTTTTATTATCCTTAATGGAGCAACGATTGGCTCAAGCTCAATTTCATTTGTTTTCAATTGATGTGTCGAAGGAAGGAATTTTGGAAGTGAATTTGGAAGAGGGCGGAAAAGTTAGATTTTCTGCTAGTTCGAATCAGTTGAAGACGCAATTAGAACGGTTTGAAAAGATTTTAAATTATTGTGGTGAAGTGCACCGTAAATTGTTAAGTGCTGATCTTACAGTCAATCGTAATGTGCCGGTGACATTCGCGCCGGTGGAAATTTAGGTTATGTTATTTCGTTCAAAAGAGACAACGTTGGTAGCAGTAGAAGCTGGCACGAGCAAAATGGTGGTGGCGGTAGGCCATGTTCGCCATGATGGGGTGTTGAAAGTGTTGGGTTTGGGAGAATCAAGTTCTGCTGGAGTACGAAAAGGGGATGTGTTTGATCCGAAAACAGCTTCGGACGCCTTGCGTGAAGCGATGGCAAAAGCGGAGGAAAATGCTGATGTTGTTATTCATGAAGCTTTTGTTGCATTGAGCGGCGCTCATTTGGAATGTGTGGTGCAAAGAGGTTCCACGATGATTTCTCAGGAAAAAAAGGTGGTGACGGAAGAAGATATCGAGGAAGCGCGAGATTTGGCTGAAGAAATGTCTTTGCCAGAGGGTCGATGTCATGTGGCGACTTTGCCGAAGGGGTTTTCTATTGATGGTGGGCCGCGGGTTTCCGATCCTGTGGGCATGAATGGAACGCAAGTTGAGGGTGAGTTTTTAATTGTGCATGGTGTGGCGAGTCGTTTGCATAATGTGATGGATCGTGTGCGTGAGTTGCAAATTGATGTGTGTGATTTTTCGCTGAGTCCGATGGCTTCGGCTGAGGCTGTGTTGACGGAGGAGCAAAAGAAGTTGGGTGCGCTTGTGATTGATTTGGGAGGGGGATTAACTCATTATGCGGCTTATATCAATGGACAGATTGAGTCATTAGGGGTTTTAGGCGTGGGGGGAGATCATGTGACACAGGATTTGAGTCGTGCGTTTAATTTGCCATTGAGATTGTCGGAAGATTTGAAATGTTCGCAAGGCGCGGTAATCGGAGAGGATCGAGTGCGGGATGAAGTTATTGCTCTGAAACCGATGAGCGGTTTTGCGGGGAAATCGATTTATCGAGAAAGTTTAATTAAAGTCATGAAGACGCGATGGGAGGAGGCGTTGTTGATTGTTAAAAAGCAGTTGGGAGAAAATTTTTTGGATTTATTATCAGCAGGAATTTTTCTTACTGGAGGCGGTTCGCGAACCCAAGGAATTCAGGTTTTAGCCGAGACGATTTTTCAGTTGCCTGTGACTTTGGTGAAGGAGCATGCGTTTAATGGTAATGTGGGTGAGTTGGCGCGTCCGGAGCTTTCGACAGTTTTGGGAGTTTTGTTATTGGGGCAAAAACGGGTTTTGCAAGAGAGAGGCGATTCTTCGTTAGGGCAGCGGTTTAGTCGCGCTTTGAAAAAAATGAAATTTATTGTTTAATGATTGATAGAGTTATGAAGATTCAGGTTTTTGGTTTGGGTGGTGCAGGGCTTCAGATGATCGGATCGATCAAGCCAACGGATTCTGTGCAAGTTGTGGGTTGGGATGCTGATGAGAGAGCTTTGAAACACTGTTCATTAAAAGAGAAGCGATGGATTGGTGCGGATTTGTTGCGGGGTTGGGGAGTTCGTGGAGATAAATCGGTAGGCGCGCAAGTATTTCGATTGCATGAGCAGGAAATGAAAAATGAAATTAAGACGTCTGCGATTGTTTTTTTAGCGGCTTCGTTAGGAGGAGGATTGGGGGCGGGCGGATTAGCATCAGTTGTTAGCTGGGTTAAAGAGAAGGGAGCGCTTCCTATTATTTTAGTTTCGATGCCTTTTCAATGGGAAGGTGTTCGAAATGTTAATCAGGCTATGCAAACGTTGCAGGAATTAAGAAAAACTGGAGAGACTGTTTTTATTTTTCCGGCAGATCAGTTGACCAAAGAGGGTTGGGCAGAGGGCGAAAGGGCAGATCAGAAATGGCACGCTGTGATTGAAGCGATGGGACAATGTTTGAACGGTTTGATAGAAATGATTACGAAAAAAGGACTGGTTTTTTCGGAGACTGAAGAAGTGTTGAAAGCCATTACGACTATATCGCATGGCGCCAGCTTGCAAGGAGGATTTGGATGGGGTGAGGGGAAGGGAGCTCATGCCATGGACGAAGCGCTTGCTACAGTGATCGCGAATGACTGGTTGCGAGATGCAGCGACTTCGGCGCATGAAGTTTTGGTGGCAGTGTTAGGAGGACCTAAGTTGGCTTTGGCCGAAGTGAAGAAAGCAACAGAATTTTTGAAGCAGCATGTAGGCAATGAAAATACGCATTTTATTTTTAATGCGATTTTGGAAGAAAGTTACGAGGGAAAAGTTAAATTGGTCATTTGGACAGCAGGAGTTAAAGGTGGTGACGAGTTAGCGGTAAATGTGCAGGAAGTAGCGGATGAAAGTAAAATTTCGCTTCCGCTAGAAGAATCGGCATCTTTAAAAGAGAAGGAATTGAAACAGGAAGCTTTTGCTTTTGAAACTCCTAATCGTGGCCGATTTGAAAAAACGGATGCAACTTTTTATCAGGGTGAAAATTTGGATATTCCCACTTTTTTAAGGAAACAGATTCGTATTCGTCAGGTATCGGTATGAAAGTGGTGTTTATTGGCACAGGTGAAATTGGGGTGCCTTGTTTAAATAGTTTGGCAGAAAGCGACGAGTATGAAGTAGTGGCCGTTGTAACGCAACCCGATCGACCTGCAGGTCGACAGATGCGTTTGCAGACGAGCCCGATTAAACAGGCGGCTTTAAAATGGCATATTCGTATTTACCAACCGCAAAAAATTAATGAAAAAACCGTAGTTGCACAGTTGCGTTATTTAGAAGCAGACGTATTTGTGGTGGTTGCTTATGGACAAATTTTATCGCAAGCCATTTTGAATTTACCCAAATTGGGTTGTTTGAATGTTCACGCGTCGCTGTTGCCGAAGTATCGGGGTGCGTCACCGATTCAAGCCGCTATTCGAGCGGGTGAGCGTTATTCAGGCATTACGATTATGTGGATGGATGAAGGTTTGGACACTGGCGATATATTGTGCTCCCAACGTCTTTCGATTCGAAGCGATGAGACGGCAGAGACGTTGCATGATCGTTTGGCAGAGTTAGCTCCTAAGACTTTGAAAGAGGGATTAGATTTGTTGCAAAAAGGAAAAGCGCCTCGCATGAAACAGAAGGAAAAGGAGGCGATTTATGCTAAAAAAATTAAAAAAGAAGAAGGCTGGATTGATTGGAAGCAAGAGCAGGTGGCCGTGGATCGGCAAATTCGCGCAATGATTCCTTGGCCAGGAGCTTATACGTGGTTGAAAGTAGGGAACCAGCGAAAGTGTTTAAAAATTTTTAAAACGATTTTATCCAATCGATGTCACGGTAAACCAGGTGAAGTAGTGAAAGTGGATAAACACGGCATTTTGGTTGCTGCGAAAAAGGGAGGACTTTTATTGCGTGAAGTGCAATTGGAGGGAAAACAGAGGATGGCAGCGACAGATTTTGTGCGAGGTTTTTCGATTCCGATTGGAACTATTTTGGAATCGCCTTAGGAAGGTGTTCCAGACAATATTCTTGGCCATCAGCGGCAATACGAAAATGCAGGTGAGGATTGGTTAAATCGGTTTTTTTACACACGAAACAGTTGTGAAATGCTTCTGAAACCGGTCTTGGATGAGATTGAATTTTTTTCTTTCGAAGATGAGCCGATCGTCTTTGAAAAAGAATTCGCGCGATATCTTTTCCAAAAAAGAGAAAATAGTTAAGGTGCGCAATCAATAGAGATATTTTTCCTGCAAAAGAAGTGTTGAAAAAATATACAATAAGAATGAACAAACTAAAGTAAGCCAACCATTTGACTTTAATGGGTAAAATAAAGAACACCAAAATTTGATAATTGGGATAAAGCGTAGCAAAAGCAAAAAAAATAGTGCTGTAAATAAACCCTCCCGTGGCATCTACCCAATTAAAAATAAAAGCGATGAGTGTTGTGCTCAATAGACCAATAAAGAAATAGAGATTCACGCGAAATGCGCCCCAGGCCTGTTCCAGGCCATTGCCCAGCATCCACAAAAACATGAGCGCAAAAATAATCCAAAAAAGATTAACTGTTGGTGGAATGAAAACGTAAGTGAACAAACGCCAGACTTCGCCTTGAAGAATAAGCTGAGGGTTGAGAACCAGATAATTAATGAAATCAGGTTGAAAACGAAGCAGGACAAAAGTGATGGTAGACAAAAAAACAATGCCAGGTATCAGATGCGGGATAGCAAAACGGCCAAATTTATTTTCTAGATAAGCAAGCATTTAATATTTTGGTGTTTTAGGATCCACTTCATTGGCCCAGGCTTCGATGCCACCTTTGACATTCCACACTTTTCTAAAACCAGCCTGTTGCAAAAGTTGAACGGCTTTCGCGCTGCGCATACCGCTCTTGCAATGAATCACAATTTCATCCGCAGAATCCAGTTCATGAATACGCGCTGGCAATTCGCCCAAAGGGATGAGCCTAGAATTGGGAATGCGACAGATTTGAAATTCATGCGGTTCTCGAACATCGAGCAAAATAAATTTATCTTTTTGATTAAAACGATTTTTTAATTCGGTGGCGGAAATTTCCGGCACTACGGGTTCTTCATCCTGCGTGACGGGTCCCTCCACAGCGGGCATGCCGCAGAACTGCTCGTAATCGATCAATTCTTTAATGGTAGGATGATCGCCGCAAATGGGGCAGTTCGGATTTTTACGCAGTTTTAATTCTTTAAATCTCATTTTGAGCGCATCGAAGAGCAGAAGTTTACCGATCATGAGATCGCCCAAGCCTAAAATAATTTTAATGGTTTCAATCGCTTGCAAAACTCCGATGATTCCCGGCAACACGCCTAAAACACCACCTTCTGCGCAACTGGGAACGAGACCGGGTGGAGGGGGTTCGGGATAAAGACAGCGATAGCAAGGGCCTTGCGATGCCCAAAAAATGGTAGACTGGCCTTCAAACCGAAAAATGCTTCCGTAAACATTCGGTTTATCGAGTAAAACGCAGGCGTCATTTACGAGATAACGCGTTGGAAAATTATCTGTGCCATCCACGACCACATCATAATCTTTAA
This sequence comes from Verrucomicrobiia bacterium, assembly GCA_019694135.1. Taxonomy (NCBI): domain Bacteria; kingdom Pseudomonadati; phylum Verrucomicrobiota; class Verrucomicrobiia; species Verrucomicrobiia bacterium. The sequence continues at coordinate 142,957 of JAIBCM010000004.1, forward strand.
TGATGTCGAGCGCATTATCCGAGCATAAAGCGGTCTCATAAAGTTGCACTTCGCTGTAAGGATTAATTTCATGAATTCTTTCCTGAGCGGAAAGCACTTTGGGTTTTCCGATGCTTGATGTTCCGTGAATAATTTGGCGTTGCAAATTGGAATAATCGACCGTGTCAAAATCGACAATACCCAATTTTCCCACGCCAGCCGCAGCAAGATAAGAGAGCAAGGGCGAACCCAAACCTCCTGTGCCAATGGCCAAAACGCGAGAAGCTTTTAATTTTTTTTGTCCTTCGATCGTGACTTCGGGCATAATCAAATGCCGGCTGTAACGCTTAATTTCCTCATTGGAAAGATTCGTCCGACCAAAACTCTGAACAATACGCGGTAAATAACTCATAAACAACCTAATTTGCTTAGCAGGATTTTTGAAGAATGCAATGTGTAGGGTTATTTAGTTTGAAGGCCAATTTTCAAACTAGGACACTATCAGAATGCATAGTGAGCAATTTTGAATTTTGCTTATCAATAGTTAATTTTAATTTGACAAGGTCATTTTCGTAAATACTTTTGAATTTGAGGAAAGTAACCAATCACTAGGAGGTAAATATTATGGGACTATTGAGTCAAGCCGCGAAGAAAGCTCTTAAGGACACACTTAAAGCGACGGTGAAACAGGGGAGGCAGGCCCAAAAAGATGCTAAAACTTTTTTAGCTGGAGTGAGAGAGTCTTTAACTCAAGCTAAAGACCGTCTTCCTCCAAAGGATATTCTTAAAGCAGAACCCAAAGGATATTTACCCTTAATGGATCAGAACGCCTTAGACGATGCCAGAAAAATCATTAGAGGAGCGCCCGACCAGCTTGAATCGCTTAAAGTGCAAGCTAAACGTGCTTCTGAAGAAGTGGGGCAGCGGTTTAAAGAGGTTGAGAAGCAGGTTGAACGTGTAGAAAGATATTCGGATATTCACCCCTCCGGACATCCGCTGTTGGAAGAAGCCAAGGAGTCGTTGGCGATAGCGGTTCGCGATGCGGAACTGGCTGCAAAACGTGTCAGCGATGCTAATGAAAAAATTAATCAAATTTATGATAAAGTAGATGGTGCGAAAGAAACTATTATAAAATATACCGGTTATGGTCTTGCAGTGGGAGCAGCTTTAACTCCTCAAGAATCGTTGGCAGCAGATGTAGCAGAAGCATCTTTGGATGCACTTGGAGTAGTCGAAACGATGGCAAGCGGTCCTTTGGGTGCTCTTGCCGGTTGTTTAATTGCACCAGCTCCTGGTAAAAGCAGATTGGATATTTTTTCTTGCATGAGTCATGAGGTAAATGAGGTAGGCAATGAGTTAGTAAGTAGCCCGGCTGCAAAGAATGTTTGGAATCACATTGAAAATCAATCCAAAGCTGCCATTCAATCGGGCGGAGCAGGCATATTTTATTGATTCTCGTTTGTCTTATCATTCTTCATCGTCAGCTTTTGAGCTGGCTTCAGGCATCACAACGCCTTTTTTTGCGGTTTGAATGAATTGAATGATTTCTTTGATTTCTGAAGAAGCGGATGCAAGGTCAAATTGTTTCAAAGTTTCGTTGAGATTTTTTTCAGAAAGAAACAGCTCATGATAAAGACGTTTTAACGCCATGCGGGTTTCTAAAGAAAATTGTGCGCGTTTAAGAGCGACGCTATTTAAACCCATCAAACGATTTGTCGCATCGCCGATCATGAAAGGAGGAATATCTTTGCTGATGCGTCCTCCGCCGCGCAGCATGCCCATACGACCCACGCGACAGAATTGATGAATCACGGTGTTGCCAGAAATGAAAGCTTTTTCGCCGATTTCGACATAACCCGCGCATAAAGCGTGGTTCGCGAGAATGGCGCCATCTTTAACTTTGCAATTATGAGCCAGATGAGAGCTGCCCATTAAAAAGCAGTGATTCCCGATTTCTGTAGCTGTTTCGGGTTGGGTGCCGCGATGGATAGTGGCATATTCGCGAATTATGTTGTGATCGCCCATTCGCACGTAGCTAATCGTTTTAAAATCGAAAGCGTGATCTTGAGGTTCAGCGCCAATAATCGCTCCATAACCAATTTGATTATGATTTCCAATTGTTGTGTGACCTGTAATGACAGCATGAGCACGAATCTCGCAATTTTCTCCGATAGTAACGTGTTCATCGATAATAACGCCCGGGCCAATTTGAACGTTGCTTGCAAGTTTGGCCTTGGGATGAACGTGTGCGGTGGGATGAATCATAAACGGTTTGCTGCTCGGAAACTAAACCAACCTTCAGGAAATTCCGAGGTTCTTTTTCCAATGATCACGTGATCGAATAAGGCAATTTCTAAGATTTTGGAAGCTTCAAGCAAGGTTTGGGTCATTTGCATATCGGCTGTGGAAGGGGAGGGGTCGCCGGAAGGATGGTTGTGGACCAAGATAATAGCATGAGCGCGGCGTGCGATAGCCGATGAAAAAACTTCGCGAGGATGAGCAAGAGTTTGATCGAGCAAGCCTCGTGAAATTTCTTCGATGCTAATGAGCAAACGTTTAGCATTGAGCAAAATCACGCGCACACTTTCATATTGCAACGTTTTTAATTCCTCACCCAAAAGCTCGTAAACCGCTTCAGGCGTTTCAATCTTTTGTTGTTGAACCAGTTGACGGCGTAAGCGAGAACCCATTTCAAAAGCCGCTTTGAGTTGGATAGCTTTAGTCATTCCTACGCCTTTGATTTGCGCCAAATCTCGCAAGGAAGCTTGGGCTAGACCATCGAGACTATGAAATTTTTTGAGTAATGTTTCACCCAACTGCACAGAGGAAATGCCCGTAGTGCCCGTGCGCAAGAGAATCGCTAGCAATTCCGATTCTCGCAACGCTGAAGGGCCTTGATTCTGCAATCGTTCGCGAGGTCTTTCTGCGGAGGGCAGTTCACGAATTTTGAGCATGCTCAAAATGATAGCGATGTGATCGAAATGAGGAAAGGGATTTTATGGGTTAGTGGCTAAAGACTGTAATCGAATATGAACATCTTCCTGAACCGCATCCCAGAGTTGAATGATGAATTGTTGGACGTGTTGTTTGGCTTGGAGAAGAGTTTCCGGTGTGAACGATTTGCGATCAGGCGGAAGTTGATGCGCGGAGAGGTAAAATTTAATTTTTGGTTCCGTGCCTGATCCGCGCACGATAATTTGCGCGCCATTATCCAATTTAAAGAGAAGCATGAGTTCTTTGGGAATCGGTTTGCCATCTACATCAACTAGATTTTCTTTAGCAAAATTCATTTTTTCTACGACGGCGTGGCCTAAATAGTTCTTAGATGGATTTTGTTCAAAAGATTTTAAAATGCCTTGAATTTTGACTGCGCCTTCAGCGCCTTCGAGAAGAAATTGTCCCAATTTTTCATAGAAGAAGCCGAGTTCCGAATAAATTTGGTCCAGATACTCGAGCAGGGTTTGATTTTGTGAGCGGGCATGAGCCGCGGCTTCCACGAACATAAGTGCGGCTGCGTTGGCATCTTTATCGCGAACATAATCTCCGCCGCTGTAGCCGTAACTTTCTTCGCCACCAAATACGAAGTAGCACCCTTTTTTCAAATGGGCGTTGCGCTTTTCTTCTTCAGAATAGGAGCGATAATGTTTTTCATTGAATCCTTGCTCGACGAGTTGTTGTTCGTAGTCGCGCAGTTTTTCTCCAATATATTTGAAACCGGTTAGGGTGTTGACTAGTTTTAGTCCAAATTTTTTAGCGATAGCTGTTTGCAGTTCGGTGGTGACGAAGGTTTTGATGAGACAGGCATGGGTTGCATTTTGTGAGGTGAGAATGCCTTGCTGGAAAAGTGTGGTGGTGCGGTAATAAGCTAAAATGGAACCGATTTGGTTTCCAGTAATAAGTTCGTAATCGTCTTGCGAGTTACGAATGGCAACACCCATACGGTCGCAATCGGGATCGGTAGCAATCACGATGTCGGCTTTATCTTTTTGAGCTTTTTTTATGGCGAGAGTGAGCGCTTCGCTATTTTCTGGATTGGGCGATGCGACAGTGGGGAAACGGCCATCAGCGCTGAGTTGTTTTCTAACGAGTAGGGGTTTAATTTTGTATTTTTTTAAGGTGGGAACGATCGCATGTGCGCCTGTGCCGTGGAGCGGTGTGTAAACGATTTTAAGATTCGAGGCCTGTGTTTCTAAGGTTTCCTGGTCAAGAACTAAAGTTCTCAAGGCTCGCAAGTAAGCTTTATCGGTTTCTGGATTAAGCATTTGGATAGTGGCGCCGTAGCGTGGTTCGAGTTCTCCGGTAGCTTGGATCTGGTTGACTTCGTGAATGATTGCCGAGGCGTGCGGTTCGACGAGTTGCGCGCCATCGTCGAAATAGGCTTTGAAACCGTTGTCGTAAGGAGGATTGTGGCTGGCGGTAATCATGACGCCAGCTTGGGCATTGAGATAGCGAATGGTAAAGGAAAGTTGAGGGGTGGAACGGTCTTCGGCAAAGAGCCAAGCGTTGATGCCTTCGTTGGTGGCGACTTGTGCGACGAGTTGGGCAAAATCTCGGGAAAAATGTCGGGTGTCATGCGCGATGACGAGACTGGGTGAGGGATGTTTGCGAAAAATTTTCTTAAGATAACGGCAGAGTCCACGCGCAGCGCGTTCGACATTGGCATCGTTCATGGCATTGGAACCGAGGCAGGCATGCTCGGGTCGATCCAGTTCGTTAGGGGTGCCTCGTTCGGCGCGGGTGACATATTTACCTATCGTGCGTCCGCGTAGACCGCCGGTGCCAAAGCTTAAGGTTTTATAAAAACGATCGTTGATTTCGGTAAGTTGTTTCTCATCCCATAATTCTTGTAAAGCCGCGCGTTGCCAGGAGTTGGGAAGGGTTAAATGATAGGCTTCGAGAAAGTTTTTGGCTGCCGTTTCAAAAAGTTGTCCTGACGCGATATGGGTAGAAAGTTGTTCTAAGGTAATCATAATGAGTCACCAAAAAACCCAATTCTAAGGTAAAAGGGAAGCTTTTTTTATCGCTATCAGCTTTCAGATTTCGCTTGCTATGTATAAGTGTTCCTTATTAAACTTGGGTCGCATGCAAGGAACTTTAGCTATCCTTCGGAAGCTTGGTAGCCTTATTCAGGGGGACGTTTTCATTCAACATAAAACAAAGGAAAAATATGAGCGATTCAATCGATATTCATGATGACGTTAAATTATTGCACCGAATGGGCTACGCACAGGAGCTCAAGCGGCGCATGAGTGCTTTTTCTAATTTTGCCATTTCTTTTTCGATTATTTGTATTTTGGCGGGTGGCATTACTTCTTTTCAATTGGGCTTTTGTGGCGCAGGCGGGGCGGGAGTAGGGATTGGTTGGCCAGTGGGCGTGTTTTTTGCCTTTTTAGTATCTTTAACTATGGCGCAAGTGGCTTCCGCTTATCCGACGGCGGGTGGTCTTTACCATTGGAGTTCCATTTTGGGTGGAAAAGGATGGGGATGGGTAACGGCTTGGCTCAATTTGAGTGGATTAATTTTTGTGACTGCTGCAGTAGACGTCGGAGCTTACACCATCTTTATTAATGCGGTACTTCCTTATTTTGGAGTCGATCCTGCTGGGCTTACGGCTCATCATCAATTGTTGGGTGTGAGTTTAATTATTTTCTCACATGCATTGTTCAATCACTACGGGATTCATGTGACGACTTTATTGACTGATTTTAGCGGTTATTTGATTTTTGCAGTTTCTATTGTGCTGACTCTTACCATGTTGTTCCTTGCCTCGCATTTGGATTTTGGTCGGCTTGTTACATTTGCGAATTATAGTGGCGATGCGGGAGGAGGAGTTTGGCCGCAAAATAATAGTATTATGATGCTTTTTTTATTGGGGTTATTGTTGCCGGTTTACACGATAACCGGTTACGATGCTTCAGCCCATACTTCAGAAGAAACTGTAGGAGCGGCGAAAAATGTTCCCAAAGGAATTTTACGTTCGGTTTATCTTTCCGGCATTTTTGGTTTTGTAATGGTCGCGTCTTTTGTGTTGGCCATTCCTAATATGGATGAAGCGGCAAAACAAGGGGGGAACGTTTTTTATTGGTTGATGAACACTTTAGTTCCTGAACCACTTAAAATGATTCTTTGGGCTGGCATTGCTTTGGCTAATTATCTTTGTGGCTTGGCTTGTTTAACTTCGAGTTCGCGCATGACTTTTGCCTTTGCGCGCGATGGAGGATTGCCTTGGTCGAAAGGGTTGCGCCATATTTCGCCTGTTCATCGCACGCCGACTTATGCGATTTGGATCACTGGAACATTGGCAGTTTTGTCGACGGCTTATGCTGAGGCTTATGCCACGTTGACTGCGGCGTGTGTTATCTTTCTTTATTTTTCTTATGTGATGCCCGCCGCGGCGGGCATTTTTGCTTATGGTCGCACGTGGACGCGTATGGGTCCGTTTGATATTGGCAAAACGGCTTATCGCATTATTGGCGTCATTTGTGTGTTGGGTGTGTTGCTTATGTTTTATCTGGGAATTCAACCGCCGAATGAAAAAGCGCTCAATATTACTGGCATTGTTATTGTTTTATTGATCGTCACCTGGTTTACCGTGGTGAAAAAACGTTTCAAAGGGCCGCCTTCTGAAGAAGAGGCTCAAGCACGTTTGGAAAAGCTTCAAGAATTGGAGCAACGAGTTGGCGAAGCGGGAATGAAACTTTAAATTCTTTCGAAGTAACGTTTTAATTCCCAATCCGTGACAGCTTCATTGTAAGTTTGCACTTCAAGGCGCGCGGTGTGGACGTAGAAATCCACCACACTGTCACCAAGAGCGAGGCGGGCGAGTTTGCTGCGATTCAATTTTTCTGCGGCTTCAGCTAGAGATTTGGGCAGGCTGGCTAATTTTTTGTCGAGGTAAGCGTTGCCTTGATATGCGTTGCCGCAATCGAGTTTTTCGTCTATGCCAGCCATGCCGGCAACCATCATGGCAGCGAAGGCTAGGTAAGGATTGGCATCGGCTCCGGGCATACGGTTTTCAATGCGAAATCCTTCACTATGACCAACTACGCGAAAACCGACCGTGCGATTGTCCATGGCCCATGCCATTTTAGTGGGAGCCCAACTTGCGGTTTGATAACGTTTGTAAGCGTTGATGGTCGGCGCGTAGAAATAGCAGAGTTCTGGAGAATATTTCATTAAACCGCCAAGAAAATGTTTGAATAGCTGTGAACCTCCATGTTTTTTATTATCCCAAAAAAGGTTTTTATTTTTTTGCCATAAACTGATGTGGATATGACAACTACTGCCGGCTTCTTGCGTGGCGATTTTTGCCATGAAAGTGAGACATTTTCCGTTTTGTTCTGCGATTTCTTTAGCGCCTTGTTTGAACAAAGCATGACGATCAGCAATTTCCAAAGGTTCGTTATAAACAAAGTTTAGTTCATGTTGACCACAACCCCATTCGCCTTTGGAAGATTCGACTGGAATTCCCGCTTCTTCCATTTGATTGCGAAGTGTACGCAAAATCGGTTCATCCCGTAAGGGTTGCATGGTATGATAATCGATGCGATAATCGCTGGAGGGGATGAGATTGAAATATTTTTTTTCTAACGCCTCGTGATAGGTGTGATTGAAAAGAAAAAATTCTAGTTCGCTTGCAATTTTGCTGGTGAATCCGCGTTTTCCCAATGCTTCGATTTGGCGACGTAAGACAGTTCGAGGCGCTTCTTCGACTAAACCATTTTCATGGTGGTGCAGATCGCATAAGACAAAGGCGGCGCCGGGTTGCCAGGGTAACATGCGCAAAGTGGAAAGATCCGGGCGCATTTCAAAGTCGCCAAACCCTTTTTCCCAACTGGCTAGATCAAAACCGTCTTGTGGATCCATTTCCATATTGAGTGTCAGAAGATAGTTGCAACCATGTGTTCCACTTTGAGCCACATGATCTAAAAAATAATGAGCTGTCAAACGCTTGCCCATTAACCGCCCGAACACGTCTGGAAAAACGATTAAGATGGTGTCGATTTCTTTTTTAGCGATTTTATTTTTTAGTTCAGTTAGATTCATAAGTAAGCCTATGGATCGAGGGTTTTAATCTTCTGTGATATAAATATTTTTTAGTTCGGTATAACCTTCCATTGCAGTCATGCCCAGATCACGTCCGATTCCGCTGCGTTTGAAGCCGCCAAAGGGTGCAGCAACATGCACGCTATTAATGGAGTTGATGCTCAGAACTCCGCTTTCAACACGTTTTGCAACGCGCAAGGCACGTTTTAAATCGTTTGTCCAAATTGAACCACTTAACCCGTAGTGCGATTCATTGACTTCGCGCAACATGCTATTTTCATCACGAAAAGGTCGAATGCAAACAACCGGTCCAAAAATTTCTTCTCGCCATACTTTTTCACGTGTGTTGCAACCCAATATGACGACGGGTCGCATATAGAAACCTTTTTTAGGAAGAGGCGTTTTGCCGCAAACAATTTTTTGGCAGTGATCTGGAACAGAATCCAAGTAAGTTTGAACATGATCGCGATGTTGTTTGGAAATGAGAGGGCCGATTTGAGTTTTAGGGTGGCTAGGGTCGCCGATTATTAAGCGATTGCTAGCTTGGATAAATTTTTTAACAAATTCGTCAAAGATATTTTGTTCAACAAAAACTCGACTTCGCGCACAACAATCCTGGCCAGTGTTGTCAAAGACGCTAATAGAACAAAGGGCTGCTACTTTTTCTAAGTCGGCATCATTAAAAACGATGTTAGGAGATTTGCCGCCGAGCTCTAAAGAAACGCGTTTCATATCATCAGCTGCCATTTTCATAATATGAGTGCCAATTTCTGTAGAACCAGTAAAAGAAATTTTGCGAATGAGAGGATGTTGAACTAAAGCATCGCCTAGTCGCTGACCGCTCCCTGGCAAAACTTGTAAAACCCCATCTGGCAAGCCGGCTTCCAATGCTAAAATTCCGAGTTTGATAGCGGTGAGTGGAGAGAGGCTAGCAGGTTTGAGCACAACACAGTTGCCTGCAGCAAGTGCGGGAAAAATTTTCCAGGCAGCAATTGATAAGGGAAAATTCCACGGCACAATGGCAGCGACAACACCTAGAGGGGAACGAAGCGTGTAATCGAATCCGCCACGAGCTACGGGGATGGTTTGACCGCAAAATTTTGAAATGGCATCGGTGTAATAGGCAGCGATACGAAAGGTTAATTGAAGCTCGCCTCTGGCATTGGAAATAGGCATTCCGATGTTAAGCATTTCTAATTGAGCTAACTCCTCTTGATGTTGAACAATGAGCTGAGTAAATCGAAAAAGAATTTCAGTTCTTTTACCGGGTGTCATGTCGCGCCAGCTTTTTTCAAAGGCTTTTTGAGCGCCTGTAACGCTCGTTTCCAAATCTTTAAGAGAGGCAGAGGCTACTTCACAAAGTTTTTTTTCGGTTGCGGGATTAATCAGGGTAAGTGTGTTCCGATCTGACGCATGGCATAGTTTTCCATTGATGACAAGTTGGGTGGTAAACTTTTTCATTTTTTATCAAAATGCTTGGAGATAAAGTTCTTTAAGATCGGTTTGGGTGACAGGGACGGGATTAGTTTGGTGACAACTGTCATCATAAGCATGTTGAGCGAGCGTGTCGATATCAGATTTTTTGACTTGGTAATCGCGAAGTTTTCCTGAAAGGTTGAGTTGTTCGAGCAATAGGCGAATGGCGATAATGGTTTCAGCATCGTTGGGTTCAATAAGGCCCATAGCGATGCCCACGCGATGGTAGAGATTAGGTTTACGTTGAGCATTCCATTCCATGACCCAGGGTAAGCAAAGAGCGTTAGCAGTTCCGTGATGTAAACCGCAGAGCGAGGAAAGAGGATGAGCAAGTGAGTGCGTTGCGCCGAGATCCTTTTGAAAAGCGATAGCACCCATCGTGGCAGCGAGTTGCATGAGACCGCGCGCTTCCAAATCGTTTCCATTTTGGTAGGCTCGTAAAAGTGCTTTTTGAGCACAGATGAGATGGATGCCTTCCAAAGCAAGGGCGTCGCAGAGAGGATGAAAAACAGGTGAGGTGAAAGATTCGATACAATGGGTGAGCGCATCGGCGCCCGTGGCAGCTGTAAGTTGCGGAGGAAGTTCCAAAGTGAATTCAGGGTCGAGAATGACAAGGCTGGCTAGAAGTGAGGGATGAAAAAAGACACGTTTATGTTGATCGAGAATAATGACGGAGCTGCGCCCCACTTCGCTTCCTGTGCCGGCTGTTGTAGGAATTGCGATGAAGGGTGCGAGTGAGGAGTAGTCGGTTTCGTAGGAAAATTGTGATAGTTTTTGTTGAGGTTGTTTAATACGAAGTCGAATGACTTTTCCAACATCGAGTGCGCTGCCTCCACCAAAAGCGATGACTGAATCGCATTGATTATTTTGATAAGCTTGAAAGGCTTGTTCCACGTCATTTTCCATGGGATTAGGATGCACTTCGGAAAAGATGGGAAAATTAGCGGATAGTGCATCGCGTAAACGTTGAAATGCGGGCGTTTTTAAGAGGCCAGGATCGGTTACAATGAGAGGGCGTTTTAATTGAAGAGCTTGCAATTTTTTCGATAATTCATGGCGAGCCCCGGGTCCGTAAAGAATGGAAGTGGGAAAGGAAAAAGTAGAGATCATAAAGAATTAATTGTTTTAAGTGAAATAATGGATGAAATTAGAAATCATTTCAGGATGAGGTAAAGTTTTTGGTGTTTTTTGGATGCGATCGCGAATGTTGAATGGAATTTTGGCTTGCCAGTGGTCGAAGCGTGCTTTCCAAATAAAATTGAGAATCGTGCGATTCATTTCAGGATGAAATTGAACGCCAAAAGCGGCTTTGCCAATTTGAAAAGCTTGGTGCCGCGTTTGTTCACTTTTTGCTAGCCAGATAGCTTCAGGAGGAAGATCGGCAACAATGTCGTGATGACTTTCTATTGCCAGAAAAGTTTCGGGCATAGATTGAAATAAGGGAGAGGCTTTGCCCTGTGGAGTCAGAGTAACGGGAAGAAATCCGATTTCCCAACCTTGTGGATTGTAGTGAACGAGACCACCACAAGCGCGGGCTAGGAGTTGGTGCCCGTAGCAAATTCCGAGGATGGCTTTTTCTTTTTGGGTATAGCGTTCGAGTAATTGCAAGAGGCGAAGCGTGGGATAATCATTATTCCAAGCGTTGCGCGGTGATCCGGTAAGAATAATGGCATCAGCGCATTCGAAATGACGTGCAATTTCTTGATCTTCTGGTGAAAGGGTCTGAAGATGAAATTTTTTTAAGGGGCTTAACATTTTTTTATACCAAGCTGTTACATTTTTGAGTGGGTGTTGAGCAGGATAAGTCTCATTCCATATCACGTTGTTAACGAGAAGAATTTTTTTGAGGCGACTCATGTCTTATTTTTACTATACGGCTTAAAATTAAAATAGCCATACCGCTTGCTAAATAGGTGTAAGCAAATTCGGGCGCTGCGCCGAGGGTGAGCGAGTTTTGAATGCCGTTGGCAGTGAGTTGGTAAGCGTGGATCAAGCCGAGCCAAGCAAGTAATGAAGCGATGAAAAGGGTGAACGCTGCTTTTTGCCATTGTTTTTCAATAATGAAAACGAGAAAAGCAGCTAACAAAGTGCTGGTGAGAAGGAAACCTTGATTGAGTGCGATTACGCCATGAATAGCTAGTGCCGAACCAAATTGAGCAATGGTTTCATAAAGTGTAGTTCCCGCTGCCTGCAAAGTTGTTTCAATGAGTTGTAGCGCCCAGGCGGCAAAGGTTGGAATGAGTCCTAATGCCACAGCTAAAGCGTGTGATTTGGGGACAGCTTGAAATGCTTGTGCGGTGATGATGATGCCAATCCAGAGTAAAATCCCCAATGTCGCTTCGAGAGGAATCCAGTTGAGTAAAAGCGTAATCATGCCAAGTGAGCAGAAAAGCGTAATGACAACGCCATTTAAAATCGAGTAAGAGCTGCGAGCCCCCATTGCTTTCCAACCGGGATGACCAATATAAATAGTGGTGGGGAAAGGGCTTCCTAAACAAGCTGCCACGCAGGAACCAAAGCCGTTTATAAACATTGAAGAGCGGGTGGGATAAGAGTCCCCAGCGGCTTCAGCACTTTCCAAATTTTGCAAAGAGCCAATGATATTAAAAAGTCCCATGGGTAAAATAATCGAGAAATATTGCCAAGCCATGGGACTTTTTATTAAAGAAAAAGTATCGTTAAGCGTAATGTGCGGAAAATAAAAATTGAACACATAACTTTGAGTAGTGGGAGTGAAATAAGGCAAATGAAAAGCTCGCAATAACCATGCGATAATCGTGCCAATGAGTACAGCGGTTAAACCTGCGGGAAGTGGTAGGTTCAATTTTGAAGTGTAACTGACTAAAATAAACAGCATCGGTAAAATGGCGAGAGCGGGTGAGGCAAAAATTTGAAAGATAAAGCCCATTGCGATGAAAGTGATAGCAACGCCTGCTAGCGCGGAGAGCAACGCAGCGCGTGGTGTGTGACGTCGCAACCAATCGGCACAAAACGCGCCAAGAATTTCCATGATGCCGCTCAGTAAGCAGGCAAAGAGACCCGCGCGCCAAGCTAAGTCGGCATTGTTGGTGGCTCGATAAATCGGCGCCATGATTAAAAAAATGTAAGCGAAAACAGTGGGAGTGTTAATACCATACGGAAGGGCGGTAATATCGTTACGATTAGTTTTCCTAGCTAAACGTCGTGCTTGCCAACCATAAAAAAGATTGCCCGCCAGAATTGAGAGAGCTGCTCCAGGTAAAATATGTGTGGTAACAAAGTCGATGGGTAATCCGCAGAGCACCGGACAAAGTGTTGCGATCACCATCAATTGAACCAGATTATCGATGAAGAGGCCAAAAAATCCGTCAATGTCGCCACGGACGAAGTTTTTCATGTTAGGCTGATGATTTTAGTCAATAGCTTTAGTTTAATTTTAAGGTTTAACGGCAGTTATTGGAGAAAATGTTTGAGGTGGAGGATTTTGAAGAATGGTAGATTGGCTCATGATTTCAAGTTGAGCTTCAGTATAGGCTGTTGCATAAATGTCGTCCGAGTTAGGATCATTTTTTGATGACAAAATGTTGTTTCTTAAGCGATTTTCGGTAATGAAGTTGTCGTTTCTTTCATTGGCACGACGCAAGTTTTGCTCTGGATTTCCTGGTGCAGAAGCGATAAGAATTTTTGTCACTTTTTGCGCATTGCTGTAGAGGATTGCCTGATCGGGTGCCGGATTTTTACTATCGATCAAAATTGATTTACCCATTTCTTTAAACCAGGGGGCGTCTTGAACGCCTTCCAAGGCTCCCGTAAAGGATTGTTTTTCAGGTGATGTCGCTACGAATCTAATGCCCTGATTGGAAGGGTAATCGCTTGCAGCTTGGAGCATAGCGGCGGGAAGATTTGCGGGTTCTTCCTCATGAAGAATAGGGGGATTTATTTTGATTTGGATGCCAGCGGGGGCTAAAACATCTTGTAAGGCCGCGATCTGTCGTTCGTAATTGTCGATGGCAGTTTGAAAATTTTCTTTTCCAAAAACGACAAGTTGGGTTTCCAACACTTGCTTTATAGGAACACTACCCAAGGAGACTTCAACTTTTTCGCCTCGAATATTATCATAAGAAACTGAGATTTCGCTGCCAAGTTTGGCATAAAAAGTTTGATCTTGCGCGCTGTTATTTTTCCAGGGCAATGGTTTTTTGTCTATGGTTTCTGAGGGAACCAGTATTAAAGCGGCTGAACGGAAGACACCGGGATTGCTAGGATTTTTTTCTTCTTTTAAAAGGATTTCCACTGATTTAATTGGGTGTTGAGGGTCATCGGGGTCGCTGATATTGAGAGTAACTCGGATTTCGTCCTGACCTTTTAAAGCAGGATCGGAAATTCGCACATAAAAAGCGCGATTGGATTTTTCAGGCTTAATAGAGGAATGGACTGTTACGTTATGGTTACTTTGATCGGGGGAGCGCCAATAATTCACAACTTCGACGGCATATTCATTGATCAAGGGAATAACAGGTTGCCCTGATTTTGTGTAGGCAATGTTCTTATCGTTGGCTGGATGGTATAGATCGCCATTTTTTTTATAGATTAAAAAATCGTTGGTAATGATATCGCCTTTATCATCGATGGATGCATTTTTTTGGGAAAAATCCTCTGATTTTTTAGTTGGGTCAGGGATATAGTATTGATCATTTTGTAAGGTGATGGTTCTTACGTCAACTAAAGGATACCCTTGTGAGGTATAATAATTATTATTGTTATCTTGATAGACGACAGTGTCTCCAAGAGTTAGTTTTTTCAGAGATCCAACGATTTTTAATTTGTCTTGAATCTCGTTTGGAGAAAGTTTTTTTTGCTGGTTATAATCTGCAACATATCGGTTATTGTTAATGATAAAACCTTCTTGATGTTCGGGAACTAAATCCTCGCCATGGCTTAAACGCGTGATATTGATGGAGTCGACAGGAGTTAAGACATGATTGATAAGCTGAATTCTTGGAGGTTGGATTCTAGAATGTTCATACTTAGTAAAAGCTTGATCTAAACGTGAGGGCGTAGCTTGAGCCATAAGATTAAATGCTTAAGATTAAGTGAAGCTAAAAGTCATGAAGAATCAATTTTTTTCTTAAACTAAAAGGAGTGTTGCGATTTTCACAGGTATTTGCTAGGAGGATGGCATGATTGCTTTAGTCACAGGTATGATCGGCGGGATGGAAGAGTGGCCGCTTCTTGAAAAAGTTGTAGAATTAGGAAAATTAAATGGGAAAAATATTCGCATTTTTGATGCGGTAAAAGATTTTACCAAAGAGGGGAAAAAACCTTTGGAACTTTTATTGCAAACAACCGATTACGTTTTTGAACTCACTCGCGAGCGTGAATACAGTAAGATTGGTTACGAGATTCAGAAGAATAATTTAAAGGATGTGATCGTTCGATTACCAGCGACGGTGGAATGGAATCGTATCAATCGCAAGTTTAAGGATCAACGCATTATTCGCGATTTTATTAAACCGGATCTTATTGTGACCTTGATTGATGCAGAGTGGATGATTCAAAAGCGATTGCAGAATCCGCCTGTTCAAGACACTTTCTTTCGCGCTTTGAAAGAAAGAAATCATACGATTTACGAAATTTTATCTTGGATGCACGAAGAAGTCAGTCTTTCGGAAGACTGGGCCAAGGCGATGAATATTCCGCATTACGTGATTGCAGTGGGTGAACCGCCAGATTGTTTGTATAAGTTGGTCACGAATCCAAATCCCTGGGTAATTTACGCCAGTTATTCCATGACCTATGCTACGGCTGACATGCGATTGGAAGTCAATAAAGTCATTGAACGTTTAAGAAAATATGCGGCGGTGGTAGATCCACAAACCGTCGAAATTCCAGTAGAGGGATTTGATTCTGAAGTGGATAAGGCTGCGATTTATGCTTATACCGTACATCGTGATTTGCATTGGTATGTGGGTAAAGTGCATTCTGTAGTGGCGATTCATCCTTATCCGGAGCGCCCACCACTTTCTGCGGGAATGATGGATGAGTTGGGCCATGCGCGCGATTATATGAAGCGGCGTTATATGATTTTCCCGAAAGGATTTAGTCCTTTTACAGCGGATAGTTATATCGAAAAAGGTCATCTCTTTGAAACGGCTGATGAATTTTTCCGTTATATTGAAAAAGTGGAGGGTCGAAAGCCGATGACGGATATTCTGGCTCTTCCAACAGCTAAAGATAAAACTAAAAAATCAGGCAAAAAAATTGCGGCTTAAATTTAAGCTAATTTCGGGCGAAATCCGCTGATGTGATCCAAACATTCTGCGATAGCTGGTCCTAAAATTTCGAGGCATTCTTGAATGGCTTTGGGGTTGCCGGGTAGGTTGATTATTAAGCTTGGGCCACGAACTCCAGCGATTGCTCGTGATAAGATAGCGGTTTTGACTTTGCTAAAAGAATAAGCGCGCATCGCCTCTCCAAAACCGGGCAATTCTTTTTCTAAAACTTGTCGCGTTGCCTCGGGAGTGACATCCCGGGCAGAAGGACCTGTGCCGCCCGTGGTAAGGATGAGATGACATTTTTCTTTATCAGCAAAGTGGAAAAGTTTTTTAGCAATGAGTGATAAGTCATCTGGTAAAAGACAGCGTTGCCATTCGATGGATTCTTGAAAAATTGAGCTTATGACACGTTCTATTTCTGGGCCGCTTTCATCTTGATAAATGCCTTGGGTGGCTCGGTCGCTAAGGGTAAGGCGGGCTATTTTCATTTTTACTTTTTATACTGGCTATTGGAAATTTGACAAATTGCTTTTATGGCATTTTATTGTTTGGATTGGAGTTTAAAAATAATAGTAATAAATTTTATTATGGCAAAAGGTCGACTAACACAAATTTTAGCTCGTATTAGGGGAAGAAGTAGTAAAGGTTCAGTCGTGCTAACTCAAGCAGAAGTGGTAGCATTGAGAGAAGCAGGGAAAAAACAAATTGGCGAAGCTATTCGACTTCGTCAAATGGCTGAAGACGCATGGACGCGAGCTAGTTTAGTTTCTGAGCCTCAAGTTACAGAAGTGGCCTCTGAAGTTGGTAATCTAGAAAGATTAGCCGTAGCTGCAGAAAAGGCTGTTCCAGACGCCTTGTGGTTTGCGCATCATGCAGAGAGAGGTGTAATTTGTATAATTGATACTACCACAGCTATTAGACAGGCAAACGAGTTTCTTTTAGTTGATTTTGCTCGTTTATTGAGTGAAGTTCAAAAAGGTGCTAATAAAATAGAAGCCTTAAAATGTTTGGAACAAGCTTATCACCAATTGGGCGAATTGACATCAAAAGCTTATAATCAAAGTAAAATTGTTTTGGATACGGCTAAAAAAGCTGCGGAAAAAGCGGCGAAAATTGCCGCTCAATCTGGGGCTTCAAAGGCAGCAAAAGATGCAAATACTATGGCTCAAGCAGCACTTCGAGAAGCGCAAAAATATGTGATAGCATTGTATGAAGTAGAAAGAGCTGTTGCAAAGTTAGGAACAAGTATCACTGATCTCACGAAATTGCATGAGCTTCCTGAAAATTATAAATATTTGTTTGAGACTGTAATGAATGCTCGTGAAACGGGCACTAGTATGAAAGCTGCTTGGGAAAAAGTAAGTATTGCTGCGGAAGGTCAAGCAAATCTAGCGGTTCAATCGACTGGAGCTTTAGTGGCGTTAGGACAGCTTATGAATACAGGGCCTGGCGATTTTATGGAAAAACTTCAACAAGGAGAGTTGCCCACTCCAGCTGAGTTTGGTGGTGCGATGAATCAAGCATTCGGAGATCCATCGACATTGCTTGAAGTGCCTTGTGCTACCATGCCGGGATGCATGGATATGAAACGTGAAGCGGATACTAAGGTGGGAGAGGCTATTGTTGGCGCTTACGATTATACAGTGGAGGCTTATAATACGATTGTGGGTGCTGGCGATCAATCGGTAGAGGTAGTAAGAGCTGCCACTGAGCGAGCTCGGGCTGTTACAGCATGGGAATTGGTTGCAAAAACAGGTCAACCTACTCCTCCGACCCAGTCACTATCTAATATTTCGCCGGGTCTTTAATTAGAATTTTTCTTTTGCTAGCAAACGAAGATTTGTGACTTTCATGGTTTTATCAACTGCTTTGGTCATGTCGTAAAGGGTTAAAGCAGTTATCGCGACGGCGGTTAAAGCCTCCATTTCTGCACCGGTTTTTTCTTGGCAGGAAACGATAGCAAAAATTTTGAGCCGATCTTTTTGTAATTTAAATTCGATTTGAATTGAGTTGAGTGCAAGTAAATGACAAAGGGGGATGAGTTCGCTGGTTTTTTTTGCGGCTTGAATGCCGGCCACCTGCGCGCAGGTTAAAGCATCGCCTTTGGGTAATGCTTTTTTCTTGAGCAAACGAACGGTGGCAGGTTGAAGATGAAGTTCGGCAGTGGCAGTGGCGATACGTTTTTGTATGGGTTTGGACCCCACATCAACCATTTTTATTTTTCCTTGGGGCGTGAGATGGGACAATTTTTTCATGATTCGTTAATCATTATGTTAGAAAAAACATAATGGAACGAAATTTTTTAAGATGTTTTGAGTAGTGCGCGAACTTCTTCATCGGTGGTTTGACTGAAATCTTCATACCAGCTTCCGACACTTTCAAAATGCAATGGGGTCAAAGCGCAAATCACTTCATCGGCTTCTTGTTGAAGTTCGTTGCAAGTAGAAAGCGCGCCTACGGGAACGGCAACGATAATGGTTGAGGGCTTTTTTTGGCGCACGGCACGGATCGCGGCGCGCATGCTAGCGCCTGTGGCAAGACCATCGTCGACAAGGATAATGGTTTGGTCGGTTAATGAGGGAAAAGGTTTATCGCCGCGATAAAGAGTTTCGCGGCGTTCCAGTTCCTGACGTTCTTTTGCGACAATGTGTTGAATGGTCATTTCAGAAATGTTCAAGCTTTGCACGATTTCCTGGTTGAGCATGAGAACATCACCCGAAGCAATTGCGCCAAAGGCTAATTCTTCAAATCCAGGCACGCCCAATTTTCGAACAATCAGGATATCTAAAGGAAGGTGCAAAAGGTTAGCCATTTGAAAGCCCACGGGCACTCCTCCGCGTGGAAGCCCTAAAATCAGGGTGTTAGTTTTGTCTTGATATTTCAACAGGCGCAAGGCGAGCGCTTGACCGGCTTGGCTGCGATTCACAAAACGAATTTTAGTATGAATCATAACTTTTTTTCTGCTCTCTCTTATATTATAAACCTTGAGAGGGAGAGCAGCAAATGATTGATATTATAAGGGCAACCAGAAAAGAGGTTTGCCTTTTGTAAATGGCCCGCTGCCGGAGGGAATTTGTATAAGAGCGTCGGCATAGGCGAAGCTGGCGATATGACCGGAGCCTTTCCAAGCAAGAGGGAAGAGTTCGGTTTCCTGTTTTTTCGTTTCGCATCGCGCTGGCCAATACGTTTCGCGCAGATTGGGCGAATAATCAAAATCTTTTCCCAAAGGCGAGTGTAAAAAGTGGATTTTGGCTTCAACGCCTTGCATTTTTTGAATGGCGATTTGAATGAACAAATAAAAGCAGACCAAAAGCGAAACAGGATTTCCAGGGATGCCAAAAGCCGCGATGTTGTTGCGCGTGGCAAAGATAAGAGGTTTACCTGGGCGAATATTAATTTGATCAAAGTGCACTTGGAAACCGTTTTCTTGCAGTAATTTTTTTGTAAAATCTTTTTCGCCGACGGAAGCGCCCCCGGAAAAAAGGATAAGATCGACTTTTTCGGTTAAAGCTTTTTGCAAGTGAGTTTGAAGTTGAGAGTAATCATCGGGCAAAAGATGGGACGATAATAATTTGCCACCGCTTTTGGGGATTAAATTTTTTAATAAAAGTGTGTTGGTATCGCGAATTTGGTAAGGAGCAGGGGTGGCATCAGGCGAAACCAATTCGTCACCCGTGCTTAAGATGGCAATACGAGGTTGACGAAAAACGGATAGGTGAGTTTGGCCTATGGAAGCCGCAATGGCAAGTTGAGCGGCGTGCAGAGGAGTTCCCTTTTTTAGTAAGCAATCTCCTTTTTTATAATCTTCACCTTTTTGGCGAATATTCATTTTGGGGTAAGCTTGGGAGATTTTGACGCGATCGGCTTCTGTTTGCACTTCTTCTTGCATCACTACGCCATTGGCGCCTTGGGGAAGTGGCGCACCGGTAAAAATTCTAGCGCAATTGCCTGAAATGAGCGGATGTTTGGGAGATTGACCGGCATGAATGATTTCTGAAATAGTAAAGGCGCCCGGTACTTCTTCTGCGATGACAGCGTAACCGTCGACGGCAGAACGCGCAAAAGGTGGGAAATCTTCGTCAGCAGAAATGGACATCGCTAACACACGATTTTCGGCTTCGGTTAGAGCGATAGTTTCGTTAGCTAATGGAACAAGGGATTGTAGAATATGAGATTGAGCTTCTTGGACGGTTAGCATGGAAAAATAGTGCTCGTGTTTTGGCGTGGGTGCAATCAGGATTATTAATTATGAGACGGGTTAGTATCATTTTATTTTTTGCAAGTTATTTGTCGGCGTTTGCTGCAGAACCCTCTTTTTTAGAGGTGGGAGCGGATGTGAGTTTGAGAGGGGTTTTAAGTGATTTATCGGAAATTTTCGCGGGTAGCGCTTCTAATATTCAAGTGCGCCTTAATTTGGCTCCAAGCGGTGTTTTGCGAGAAAAAATTGCAGAAGGGAAAGAGGTTCTCGATATTTTTATTGCAACTTCTCAAGGCGAGATTGCTGCGCTTGCTAAGTTGGGCAAGATTCGTGACGCTTCCCAAACGCGCTTAGCCGAAACGCGAGTGGTTTTGGTTTCCGCTTGGCCGGTGAAAGGGAATCAAGATTGGATGGAGTTAGCGGAAACGCAGTGGAAACGGATGGTGATTGCAAATCCCGAGACGACGATGTCAGGGGTAGTGGCTCAAAATTTGTTGGGTGCGGAAGGGTTTTTGGAGAATTGGTCAGGACAAATTATTTATGAAAATTCTTCGGAAAAAGTTTTGGATTGGATTAAGCGAGCGAAAGCGGATGCTGGAGTTTTGTATAGCAGTGACACGTTTCACCTGCGACCTAGCGAAACCTTTCATATGTTTGAGTTGGATCCGATGCGCAGTTTTCCTGTTATTTATTATGGTGCGACGTTAAGCGCTTCTTCTCATATTGAGGAAAGTGGAAAATTTTTAAATTTTATTTCGTCGGAAGCACAACGAAAAATTTGGCAGAAATGGGGATTTCAATTTTGAAATGCAATATTTGTGTTGCTGCGAAGGATTTTTCTTCAAGTTAAAGCATGGAGCCATGGGGATTCGAACCCCAGACCTTCTCAATGCCATTGAGACGCTCTACCAACTGAGCTATGACCCCTTGTTTGAGAGAAGTATATTTTTATCTAACCGCTTGCTTCCTTCCGAGTCAACGCTTAATAATAGGCTTCATGCGTAGGTTGTTAATTTTCATTTCACTGGGGCTGCTGCTAGTTGGCTGTTCTCCTGAGGCGAGAAAGGAATCGCAAAATAATGACTACGAATCGAGCACGTTTAAGCGGGCTAAAGAAAAGTATGAGCTTCGCGATTATCGAGGGGCGATTTCGTTATATGAAGAGGTGTTGCGTGATAATCCGTTGATGGCTAAAGCGCATTTGGAGCTAGGTTTAATTTATAATGATAAAATAGGAGATCCGGTTTCTGCGATTTATCATTTTCGACGATATCTCAAGCTGAAGCCCAATGCGGAACGCGCTAAAATAATCGAGGAATGGATTGCGCGTGCCGAGTTGGCCATTGCTTCTTCGCAACCTAATTCGCCCATGGAAAGCACCGAACAATTTGTTCAACTACAAAAAGAAAACCTGCTTTTGAAACAATCTACGGAAAAATTGCAACAAGAGTTGAATGCGTTGAGATATCAAGTGGTAGAAACTAAAAAATTGCCGATTTCATCAGTCGATGCTTCGGTTGCTACAGAAAAAACTGCTGTCTCAATGCCTGTGCCAACAACTCCAGCAACCAACACGGTGGTATTGCGATTAGTGACAAATTCGGCAACGGCATCCCCCACGATAGCAAAAACTGAAAAATCCGAAGTTTCTATCGCTGTTCCGATTGCTTCAAAGAAACATACCGTTTTAGCTGGTGAAACGTTGTGGCGAATTGCCGTGCGTTATTATCCTGAACAGGTAAAAGAGGGGACTCAGAAAATTATGGAGGCGAACGGATTAAGCGATGCAGCAAAAATTAAAAGTGGGCAAGTATTGATTATTCCTCAATAGCGCGTAAGAGAAAAATAGAAAATTTTATGAAAAAAGATCAAGATGATTTGTTGCCCCCAATGGGGCGTCATTCGACTCAGGAAGAGTTAACCGAACAGGTTCAGCGAGCTCAGCAGCAATTAATGGATTTGCAGCGGCAGCAGGAACTCATTGAAGCTCAAAAACGAGAACTCGAAGAGTTAGCTGAACGACAACAGGAAGTGCGTTCCGGTAGAAAGGAAATGGTGGAAAAATTGCGCCGTGCATTAGTAGTTTTGGAACGTGAAGAAGAGGCCGTGAAACGTGAAGTAGAGCAAATCAGTCAAACTAAACTTTCTTTTTTGGATACTTTGGCTTCCGTGGATCAGATTACACCTGAAGAATGGGACACGAATCATTTAGCTGATGAATTAATGAATGCGTTGAGTCGTATCGACCATGCGCGCGCTGTTTATAATCAGCATAAAGTGAAGTTGAAGGTCTTGCGAGGCGAAGAGTTAGAATCGATTTCTTCGGAAAATGAAGCAGCGGGAGAAGCCGGAGGCAGCGCAGAATGGGCGGAGACTCCGAACGATTTTGGATTATGGTTTCGTCGCGGGTTTGCCTTGTCCTTGCCTTTGTTGCTTTTAGGAATTGTTTGGTTGATCTTTTTTTTAATTAAAAAATAATTTAAGCAATGTTTGTTCGCGATCCCGTTCGTAAAAAACAAAAGGAATTGAAAAAAGTTGCTGCTGACAATGCTTCTTTAAAAAAATCTCTTGAGAAATTAATTGAAGAGGCCAAGCAACCGCAACCTGTTAAAATAGTGCCTACGGGACCTAAGACTTTGAGAGTTGAAAATAAAAGGGCAAAAATAAAATTTTTACGCTATTTTCTTATTTTATTGGCTTTGGCACTTTATATTTTGTATCTCCGATCGCGTTAGAAAGAAAAAGTTATGCCTACTTACCAATATTTTTGTGAAAAATGCAAAAAAAATTTTGATTATTTTCAATCAATGAAAGATAAACCTTTGACGCATTGTCCTCAAACCGAATGTCGTCAAAAAAAATGGGGAAAAGGAAAGGTAAAGCGTCTTTTGTCTGGAGGAGCCGGATTCATTTTTAAGGGGAGCGGTTTTTATATTACCGATTATCGCAGTGAAAATTATAAATCAGCAGCGAAAAAGGAAAGTGAAGCAGCTAAGCCAAACTCTGAAAAAAAGAGCTCGGAAACTAAGAAAAAAGACAGTGCGAAAAAAGATTGATTTTCTGCTTTGGGAGAGATCGTTAAAAATAATTATTTTATTTTTAGGGTTAGCAATGGTTGTTCATGCTCAAACGGAGAAAAAATATACCCTTACCACTTTTGACCAGCGTTTTGAAATCACGACAACTAATCTCAGTTTAACTCATCAACTTTTGTTAACGGTAGAGCAGGCAGGTAAAGATTTTGAGATGTTAGTGGGAGATAAGCAGGATTGGAAATATCCGATTCACATATCTGTTTTTGCAGGAGTTAAGGGGTTTGAACGTCAGATTAAAATTTCTCATCAAGGGTTGATTTTTAATCTTTTGGCTTCGCCTGAAGCTCTAAGTGGAGGAGAATTTTTTAGCGCTTTGAGTGAGTTGCTCTGTTACGAATTAAGTGTGCGCGATTTGAAAGGGATTCAGAATTATGAAACCTTACCGGTTTTAGATTTTTGGTTGGTTGACGGAATTGGGCAGAACCTAAATCGAGTTTATCATGAAGACTATTTACGTGTGGTGAAAGGTGTGACCGATCACCAAGCGGCGCCTACTTTGTTGACTGTGCAGTCTTGGACCCAACCGAGTGAAGATCGTTTGGAGCGGTGGTATCAGAAGGCATTTGATTTTTGGCTGGTTCGTCAATTAACGTTTCATAGGGTGGATCGCAACACTTTGGGACAATGGTTGCGTCAAGCGAGTCGCACGGAGGCAGAAAGAACAACGTATTGGACTAATCTGGTGGTGGGTGGAAAATGGTGGTCAACAGCTTTACGTCGTAGCGTAAGACAGCCACATGAAGTTTTTTTGAATCTTGAAACAACGCAGCAACAGCTCGAAACCATTTTGCAGATCGAATTTGAAAAAGATAAAAAAAGTTATTCCTTAGCGCATTGGCATGAGACCCCAAGGAATGCTGATTTTTTTCTTTTTTTAAGAAAAGAGCAACAGGCCTTGTGGCGATTGATGGAAAGAGGCGATGCTTTTTATCAACCTGTAATTATGGCTTATTACGAAGCGCTTTCTATTTTGTTGGGTGATATCAAATCACAGAAAACTTTTTTGGATCAAATTCAGTTTGCAGAAAATTTGGCGCAGCATTTGCAGGTGCAGCATCAAAAGGTAAATGATTATTTAAATTGGTTCGAAGTCACTCAATATCCCTTGGCACCGGAAATTGAATTTGACGATTATTTTGATTGGATGGCGAGTTTGGAGACGCAGGAGGCGATGGCAAATTTAAGGCAACGTGCTAATCCTTTTTCAATTTTGAATTGGCAGCGTTGAAATTTTTGCACAAGATATAGTTAGTTCAATCACGAATGGCGGCCGTAGTTCAATGGTAGAACTCCAGGTTGTGGTCCTGGCTGTTGCGGGTTCGAATCCCGTCGGTCGCCCTTCTTTCGTTTCCAATCTTAAATTAAATTTGAAATTTCCAATTTATGAACATCAATTCTTATTTTCATAAAAAAAGGCTTATGGAATCTCCATAAGCCTTTAACTTAAAAAATTAACTTAAACTTATCTTGGCGCAATCAATTTTACCCCTTTAACCGCATTAGTTACAAAGGGAGCTACGATTCCTGGAGCAAATGGAGATTGGAGGAAAAGAGTTTTCTTTTCACCAATCAAGATGGTGGCTCCGCTTCCATCAAAGACAAATTGGCCAACTGCACCGGCTTTTGCTTTTTTGCTGTTTAAGGTAATAATCTTGTTGAGCGTATTAAAATCAGGTCCAGAAAGACTGACAATTTCAGTGCCTTTTTGGGCCAAAACGGTGGGTTGTAAGCGTCCGCTTAGAGCGCCAAAGATTTTGAATTTTTTTGGCAATTTTTTATCAGCCACCACTTTGGGCGCTTCAAAACCGGAGCCGGTGTTAATGGCCACAAAGAGTGAAGTTTTCTTTTGGAAATAAAGATCGGGGACGAGATCGCCATTAAAATCACCGCTAGCCACAGGTTTCAAGCCTTTGACTTGGAGATTATGAATGGGTGTGGTAAAACCAGGACCTTTTAAGCCCTGCACGGTTTTGCCTTTTTTAGTGATGAGATCACTGATGTGATCACCATCTAGATCGGCTCCAGCCACAATTTTGGATTTGATTGTTGCATTTGGAGTGGTTGACTTACTAATGGAAACGATGTTGGTTTCATTAACTACGTAAATATTTTTCTTTTTCTTTAACACATAGTCGGAAAAACTATCACCATTATAGTCATTTTCGGGATAGATCGAAAGGTTTAAAGTCCATTGAGAGATTAAGCCACTATCTACGCCTTGATCATCTTTCACAAAAAGCTTCCAATCTCCATTGGGATTAGTGTTTGTAAAGACTGCTAAGTTTGTGCCATAAGGAGCTGTAGGAGCAGGTGAAGGCCAAACGTCATTAGTGCCATCGTTGCCTGGGAAGTTTGTGGGCTTAAATCTTCCTCCCAAAGCAATACTAGTACTATCGGGTATAGAGTTAGTTGTAAAATCAGTGATAATAAAAGGGGCATTAGTTATGTTGCCTGATCCTCCACAATCGGACATAAGAATGGTTGATTGTCCCTCAGGTCCAACTAAGAGTATATCGACATCATCGGGAAAGGTGTGAGTTAGAGTAAAAGAAACTTCTATTTGTATCAATTTTGTTGGTAAGTTAGAAACGGTAATGACTGAAGGATAGGGTACAGCATTAGTGTTATCTGGGATGGCAATGTCCTGTTGTTGTGTGATGAAGATTTGAGCTTGGGTTGATTTAACAAATAAAACGCTTACGACAATTAGTAGTAGTATTTTTTTCATAGAATAGAATTTAAATTTATTAATTAACAAAAAAGCCAAGCTACAGCTTGGCTTTTTTTAGTATTTTAACAAGCAAGTTTATTTTGGAACCACCAATTTAACTCCCTTAACCGTATTGGTGACAAAAGGGAATAAAGTGCCTGGAACAAAAGGTGAATGGAAGGAAAGCACTTTCTTTTGTTGTAAGATGATGGTGGAACCGGTGTAATCACCAACATATTGACCCACAGCTCCAGCTTTAATTTTTTTGCTAGTGAGTTGAACAATTTGATTTGCTGTAGCAAAGGTTGGACCATCGAGTTGTGCAATGGTTGTCTTATTTTGA
This sequence comes from Verrucomicrobiia bacterium, assembly GCA_019694135.1. Taxonomy (NCBI): domain Bacteria; kingdom Pseudomonadati; phylum Verrucomicrobiota; class Verrucomicrobiia; species Verrucomicrobiia bacterium. The sequence goes on from JAIBCM010000004.1 coordinate 169,058, forward strand.
GCTAACACTGCAGGTTGGGAACGAGCTGTTAAAGCGCCAAAGATTTTAAACTTCTTAGGTAAAGTTTTATCGGCGATTAACTTAGGGGGCTCAAAACCAGTTCCATTGTTAATGGCAACATAGAGTGAAGTTTTCTTTTGTAAATAAAGATCAGGAATCAAATCACCATCGAAATCACCACTTGCTACCGGCTTCATGCCTTTGACTATTAAGGAGTGGGTCGGACTAGTGAAGGTAGGACCTTTTAAGCCTTGGACGGTTTTACCTTTTTTCACAATGAGATCGCTAATATGGTCACCATCTAGGTCAGCTCCTGCTACGATCTTTGCTTTTATCGTAGCCGTAGGAGGCGTGGATTTGGCAATGGGAACGACATTAGTCTGATTGACGACGTAAACTTTTTTACCTTTTTTTGCTACATAATGAAAGCCGTTATCACCTACGTAATCATTTTGGGAGTAGGGTGCGATAATGAGTTCCCAGCGTAAGATATTGAGGACGGCTGGTGGCATAAATCCAAAGGGGCTTGTGGCGTAAAGCTTCCAAACGCCATTGGGATTGGTGTCTTTAAACACAGCTAAACTGGCAGAATAAGGTCCTTGTGGCGCTGGTGGAGCAAAGGTGTCTGGTGCCATAGCAAGATCAAAAAAATTGCCGTCTGTAGGTCTGTAAATGCCTGAGACAAGTTGAAAAGCGGGATCAAAAGCTTGTATAAGGTTAGTAGGCGTTGGCATAGGAGGTGCTCCATCAACAATAAAAAGCACTTGATTGGTTACTCCTTGTGCATTGCCCACATCAGAAAAGAGAATGGTTGATTGACCATTGGGACCTTCTAAAAGGACATCCCAGAATAAGGGTGAGCCGGGGCCCGTAAAGAGATCAACTCTGACGGCCATGGCGGCAATTTTTGTAGAAATATTGGAGATGGTTACAGTTGAGGGATAGACTCCAGCATTGGTTCCACCGCCTGCAATAATAACGTCTTGTTCCTGAGCAACGAATAATTGGCTGTTAGCGTTAAAAGCTGACAACCCTAATATCAAACATAATATAAATATATACTTTTTCATAATCCTTACCTGTTAATTGTTTTTCCTTGGTTTTGCTAAATATTAAAGCTTATAACCACTTATTAATTAATAAAGCATAAGCCTAAGACCTTTGTCAAATGGAATTGGTCAATAATGATAAGCCGGCAGAGAATAAGACCCTTAATAAAATTAGGAAATTTTTTATCTTGGTGCAGCCAATTTTATCCCCTTAACACTATTAGTTACTAAGGGAGTGATAATTTCAGGAGCGAAAGGAGAATGGAACGAAATCGTTTTCTTTTGTTGTAAGATGATGGTGGAACCGGTGTAATCACCAACATATTGACCCACAGCTCCAGCTTTAATTTTTTTGCTAGTGAGTTGAACAATTTGATTTGCTGTAGCAAAGGTTGGGCCATCGAGTTGTGCGATGGTTGTCTTATCTTGGGCTAACACAGTGGGCTGTGATCGACCACTTAATGCGCCAAAGACTTTAAATTTTTTAGGTAAGGTTTTGTCAGCAATCAATTTTGGTGCTTCAAAATTGTTACTGGTATTAATGGCTACGTACAAGGATGTTTTCTTTTGCAAATAAAGATCAGGAATGAAATCGCCGTTAAAATCGCCGCTGGCTACGGGTTTCATGCCTTTCACCTGAAGGGTATGAGTTGGTGTAGTAAAGGTAGGACCTTTTAACCCTTGAATAGTTTTACCTTTTTTGATTATGAGATCGCTAATATGGTCGCCATCGAGATCGGCGCCCCCAACGATTTTTGCTTTGACTATAGCAGAAGGAGGCGTGGCTTTGCTTATGGGAAAGACATTGGTTTGATTGACGACATAAACTTTTTTACCTTTTTTTGCTACATAATGAAAACCGCCATCACCCAGGTAATCATTTTGCGAATAAGGAAAAATAATTAATGACCATTGTTTAACCGTCAAAGAAGAAGGAGGAGGGACAGGTATAGGACTCGTGACATAAAGTTTCCAATCGCCATTAGGATTGGTATCGCCAAAGATAGCTAAATTAGTGGCATAGGGACCCACGGGCGCTGGCGCTGGAAAAGTGTCCACGGCAAAACTGCCATCAGTAGGACGGAAAAAACCGGATTTTAATGCGAAAACGGGATTTAAAAAATCACCCAAATTAGCCGGAGTAGGTAAGGGAGGTGCTATATCAACCAAGATTAAAGTTACGTTAGTAATGGATTGGGCGTTTCCTACGTCAGAAAAAAGATAAGTCACTTGACCTTCGGGCCCTTCCAAGATGACGTCCCAAGCTACGGGAGTTGCGGATACTGTAGATAAGTTGACAGCGACTAAGAAGCCGGAAATTTTAGTTGAAATATTCGAAACTGTTATGACCGACGGATAATGATCGCCGATGGCTTGATTATTGGCCAGGATAATAGGCTCATTTTTTGTAATAATGAGTTGTGCCCTGGCTTCAAAGAAAATAACGCATGCCACCAGCTGCATGCTAAGTAGAAGTTTGATTATACCCTTTTTCATAATTTACCCCTTAATTAAAGAAAACACAGAACCGTGGCTTGTCAAATTTTAGATTACTCTGTAAGGGGTTGTTTCGTATGTCATTAGCTTCTAGTCGAATTGAAACCGATAGCATGGGTAGCATTCCTGTGCCACAAGATCGTTATTATGGTGCGCAGACCGCGCGTTCCCTTCATCATTTTGATATTGGCAAAGATCAAATGCCGCAAGAAGTGATCTGGGCCATGGCTATTTTGAAAAAAGCGGCTGCTTTGACTAATCATGAACTAAACAAACTCACTAAAGATAAAATGGAGCTCATTGTTCAGGCGGCAGATGAAGTCATTGCAAGTAAATTGCAAGATCATTTCCCTTTAAAAGTTTGGCAAACTGGTAGTGGCACTCAAACCAACATGAATGTCAATGAAGTCATTTCCAATCGCGCGATTGAAATCGCGGGTGGAGTTTTAGGAAGTAAAAAACCGATTCATCCCAATGATGATGTGAACATGTCGCAATCTTCCAACGACACTTTTCCCACAGCGATGTCGATTGCCGCAGCGAAGGGTTTGGAGCATAATTTGTTGCCACGAGTTATGGAGCTGCGTGACGCGTTAGATGCGAAGTCTCAACAATTTTCAACCTTGATCAAAAGTGGTCGCACTCATTTGATGGATGCCACTCCGATTACTTTAGGCCAGGAATTCAGTGGTTATGTAGCACAACTGGATGCCGATATTACTCGTATTCAAAGCGTGTTGCCGGATCTTTATCAACTCGCTATTGGCGGCACGGCTGTTGGAACGGGACTCAATACTCACCCTCGCTTTGCTGAAAAAGTCAGTGCAAAAATTGCTGAGTTGACCAAACTTCCTTTTCAATCGGCTCCCAACAAATTTGCGGAGCTCGCAGCACATGATGCTTTGGTAATGGCTAGTGGCGCACTAAAAACTTTGGCGGTTTCTTTGATGAAAATTGCTAACGACGTTCGTTGGATGGGTTCGGGGCCACGTTGTGGGTTGGGTGAATTGAGTTTGCCCGAAAATGAGCCAGGCTCCTCCATTATGCCTGGTAAAGTGAATCCCACGCAATGCGAAGCGATGACGATGGTTTGTGTGCAAGTGATGGGAAATGATGCTGCGATTGGTTTTGCCGGTTCCCAAGGAAATTTTGAGTTAAACGTTTTTAAACCAGTGATTATTTATAATTTTTTACATTCCACGCGACTTTTGACGGATGCTTGTCGAAGTTTTCGCGAGCATTGTGTGCAGGAAATGCAAGCAAATCAAGAGCGACTCGATTATTACATGAAAAATTCGCTCATGCTCGTAACGGCATTAAGCCCTGAGATTGGTTACGATAAATCGGCCAAAGTAGCTCATACGGCCCATGTGGAAAATTTAACTTTGCGCGAGGCGTGTTTGAAATTGGGTTATTTAAGTGGAGAGGAATTTGATAAACTTGTGCAACCTAAAAAAATGTTGGGTCCACAAGAAGCCTGATAGCTGATAGCTAAAATGAAATACATTTTTATTACTGGCGGTGTCGTGAGTTCTTTAGGTAAAGGGCTGACCGCAGCATCGATCGGAACGCTTTTAGAAAGTCGCGGTTTTCGAGTTATTTTACAAAAGTTTGATCCTTATTTGAATGTGGATCCCGGCACGATGAGCCCTTTTCAACATGGTGAAGTTTATGTTTTAGAAGATGGCGCGGAGACGGATTTGGATTTGGGTCATTATGAACGGTTTACCTCAGCTAAATTAACGCGACATAATAACCTGACAAGCGGTCAGATCTATGAATCGGTAATTGGTCGTGAAAGAGCGGGCGAATATTTGGGCGCTACGATTCAAGTTATTCCGCATGTCACGGATGAAATTAAAAATCGAATTCGACAAATTGCTGCGCAGCAACCTGGCGATATTTTAATCACCGAAATTGGTGGCACGACAGGGGATATTGAGGGCATGCCATTTTTAGAAGCGATTCGTCAATTTTCGCAAGAGGTCGGCGCTCATAATGTTTTGTTGATTCATCTCACTTTAGTGCCTTTTCTCAAGGCGGCGGGTGAACTCAAAACCAAACCCACTCAACAAAGTGTTGCTAAATTACGCGAAATTGGGTTGCAACCTCAACTGTTGTTATGTCGCACGGAACATCCTTTAAGTTTGGAAATTCGCAAAAAAATTGCGTTGTTTTGTAATGTGTCACCGGAATGTGTTATGGAACAGCGCGATGTGGATCATACCATTTACGAAGCGCCATTGATGTTGCATCGCGAGAAAATGGACGAGTTAATTTGCAAGCACCTTCAACTTCCTGAGACCACGCCTCAACTGCAACTTTGGGAACAGTTCGTGAAACGCGTGATTTCACCTTCTCAAAAACGTTGTATTGCGGTGGTGGGAAAATATATTGAACATCAAGACGCTTATAAAAGTGTTTACGAATCACTCACTCACGCTGCCGCGGCTCAAGATATTGGCGTGGAACTTCTCAAGGTTGATGCTGAAATGATTGAAGAAGAAGGGCCTGAAATTTTTTTAAAAAAAGCTCATGGTATTTTGGTGCCTGGAGGATTTGGTGAGCGTGGCACGGAAGGTAAGATTGCCGCGATTCGTTACGCGCGCGAGAAGGGAGTGCCTTATTTAGGTTTGTGTTTGGGAATGCAGTTGGCAGTGGTGGAATTTGCGCGTCATGTTTTGCAATGGAACGAGGCGAATAGCTCTGAATTTTCTTCTGAGACATCGCACCCTGTGATTACTTTGTTGGATGAACAAAAAGAGGTGACTCAGAAAGGAGGAACCATGCGGTTGGGAGTATGGCCGTGTGATTTAGCAGAGGGCACACGATCACGAGAGTTTTATGGTCAATCCCAAGTGAATGAACGTCATCGCCATCGTTATGAGTTTAATAACGATTATCGCGAAGCTTTCCAAAAAGCGGGGTTAACGATTGCGGGCACTTCTGAAAAGGGCAAGTTAGTAGAAATTATCGAGTTGGCTTCGCATCCTTGGTTTGTGGCATGTCAATTTCATCCAGAGTTTCAATCAAAACCGCTTCAGCCCCATCCTTTATTTTTGGGGTTTATTCAAGCGATCCGATCGCGTTAACTTAAGAATAACCTTTTTGACATTCTACGCTTTTTTTCTCATAATAAAGGGGTGGAAAGTCCCCGTGAGATTTTGGAAATGATTTTGGGCCATCTCGGGCTTGTTTTTGAAGTTACGGAGCAAAAAAGCGCGGACGGTTTGATTTTGCAGATTCATACCCGCGACCCTCGTCATTTAATCGGGCGTGATGGCCGAGTTTTGGACGAACTTCAATATTTAGTCAATTATCTCATCGACAATTCTTCTGATGAAGAAAAAGAACATGTTTTGATCGATGTGGAAGGTTATCGCGAGCAAGCGAAGCAGGAGTTGATTGATAAAGTGAAACGGATTAAAGAACGCGTGTTAAAAACAAGGCGCCCTTTTATTTTGGAAATGCTCAATGCTTATCAACGCCGCATTCTTCACGAAGCGTTTAAAAAAGATCAAGAAATTGTCATTGTCAGCCCATCCCACAAAGCCCGTTTTAAACGGATGACAGTCAAAATTCGGGAAACGGAAAAAGCTGGAAAAAACTGAATCGTGCTACGGTTTTTTAATGACTTGATTGATCTCAGAAAAATTTCTATCGGTTGGCATGACAAAGAGACAATGTCCTTTGCTGCGACTTTGCCAAATGGCTCCCACAACGCGTTTTTCTTCCGAGTCACTTAATAAATGTTTGCCTTTATATTCTACCACTAACACGCGACCATCTTCCAATTGGCAAATAAAATCGGGATAAAATCTGTTTTTTGAAGTTTGAAGTCGAAACGATGTTTCTTTATTCGCTAAATTTCGCACCCAAAACTTTATTTCCGGCAAGGAATCTAAAAATTCCGCGCACTCAAACTCTTCTCTTAAATTGCCGTTCGGAGTTCTTTCCGATAGTTCGCCCGGTTTAGGTCCGAAATAATGTTTTTTAAACTGAAAAGCGCCTTCGTAACGCCAGCTTGGTTCATATTCCAATGTTTTAAAATTAATCGCCTGCTCTTCGTTAACTGTCAACATCGAATCGTTAAGCAAAAGCTGTTGAAATGCGATTTTATGTTCCGCATCGCGATGTTCTTGAATGCGACGCTCTATTTCATCGCGAAGTCGAAAACGATCGCGCGCAAGCGCGTCTATGTCTGTCATCCCATGTTTAGCCATCAAACCGCGAATCACTTTACGCAAAAATTCCGCAGATTCTCCAGATGAGATATCGCGATGTTCAATGTGACGATCCAACCAAGCGATTAAACTTTCCAGAGTCCAATCGCTTATTTGACCCAGAGCCAAAACCTGTTGATGGAGCGTGTTAATGAAATCATTTTCCAACATTTCACGCATTACGTTTATTTGTATCTCGCCTCTAACGCCCACATCAAGCATTCCCGATTTTCCGGTGGGACGTTGGAAAGGATTATAGTCGACTGAAAGTGAAGCGTCCTTAACGCTTAATTTCCAAGGATGCTCTAAAAGAAAAGTTTCTTCGAACTCAAAAAACGTGCCGTTTTCGTTGATGCAAAGTAATGGCACGATAAAATCTAACTGTTTTTCATAAGGCGACAGCTCGCGCGTTTTTCCACTACCGCCAAAAACTTTGTCCACTTCGCGCATCCATTCGACCGCTTTTACAACCTTCGCTTTGGCTTCATCAGTTTTTACACAACTGACAAGTTTTTCAGTTTCAACTTTATCGAGCGGAACAAGCAGAGTGATTTCGCCTTGTTCCGAATCGATTCGCGCTTTGCCCTGGAGTTCATTCATTTGAACCTGTGCAACAGCGGCATCAATTTCTTCGGGGGACACTGACACTCGTTTGGGTTGTGCGCCGAGCGGTAACGCGTCCTGAGAAATGGGAATGATAATGCGTTCCGCTTCCGTTTTGGTGAAGCCGTTGTTTTCCAATGCTTCCCGCAACTCATTTAAAACTTCCGGCAACGAATCTGAAACGGAAAAAGCGTAAGCGCAATTTAAATCGGGGTGCTGCTTGGCTTGCGCATGGGGCAATCGCAAAATGCGTCCCACGATTTGTTCCATGGCTGTGGCCGAGCGCGTTTCTTTTAAACTGCAAAGCACATAAGCAAAGGGGCAATCCCAACCTTCGCGCAATTTTTGAACGGTGATGATAAAGCGAACTGCCGGTTCTTTCGGCGAGCGAATGGCCTCCGCGCTTGGCAATTCATCCTGATTGCCGACAGAAATTTTAATTTGATCTTTCGCGATGCTGAATTCGTTGACTAATCGCTCGCGCAAAGGTTCGCACGCATCCACTCGTTCAGCTTGAATTAACATAATAGGGCGCAAATATTCACCGGTTTGTTGAGCTTCCGCCAACGCCAATTTTTCCAAATCCGAGCGTAGTGTGATAGCTTCGGCCAAAAGTTGATCGGATTGACTGGGATGTCGCGTCACCACGCGCAGCGGCAGCTTTACCATGTTCGCAACTTTCAATTCTGCCGCGGAAACATGATGCAGCACGTTTGACGGATTTTTTGTTTTCGCTGGTGTGGCGGTGAACTCCACAATGCACGACGGCAACACATTGCCCAAGCTGGCAAAACTTAAGTCGGTGCGCGCATTATGCGCTTCATCCACGATAACGATTGGGCGTCGCAAGCGCAGCATATTTACTAGTGATGGGTTTGGTTTCCCATCCGCTCCTGGCAATAAATCGTTCAATCGATCCACTGGCACATGCAGCAAATGCTCTGCAAAATTTCCGTTTTGCTCATAAACTTTTCTTCCCGTGGTGTCTTCCACGCGAAAAGCTTGAATAGTCGAAACAATAACGACCGTTTGTCCTTCTACCGCCGCGCGAGAAAGGCGCAAAGCCTCTTCAATCGTTACCACCTCCACCGAACCGCATTCTAATTCTAACGCGCGACGATAAGGATGGCGCGGATCGCGCAGCGCATTCGCTGTTTGTTCTAAAATCGTGTTGCTGGGCACAAGCCAGAGAACAACCGCGCGATCGGCGCGGAGTAATTCTGACATGGCGAAACCCGCTGCATAGCAGGCGAGCAACGTTTTTCCGCCACCGGTTGGCACGCGCAGGCAAATATAAGGCGTCTCAGATTTTATTCCTCCGATATTTACAGGAAGATAGTGTATGGAATCGACACTGTTTTGATTTAAAACCGCGCGAAAAGCTTCTTCAGGACTGCCGTGGCGCGCTGTTTCTCGAAAAAAATGGCGCAACGATTCCAGCGTTCGTGACTGATAATCTTTAAGAGTGATCATAAGTTATTATTTTGTTTGATTAAAGCCGATTCGCCGTGGCAGCGGTTCGAGTGGTGGGGATAGAAGAGGCTGCAGTTTTGTCCAAATAGTTCGCAAGGCATGGTCGTGTTGCAGTAACGATTTGTCAATCTCCGCAAGCCGTTTGAGAATCGCCGCGTTGGAAGCCAGTTGTTCTCGCATTTGAACAAAAGCGCGCACCACATACAAACTCATTTTGACTGCCTCCGGACTGTTCAATACCGTTGCTGCCATGATAGCGCCGTGTTCGGTGAAGGCTATGGGGCGATAAGCTGCGCCTCGATGCTTGCGAGAACTGGTCACAAATTGTGACCAGTTCGGTGTAACTAAATTGTTTTCAATAAGTTGTGATGAGTTGGTGGCGGTGTTTTGCGATCTCAAGTCTTCAAACTCTTTAGCAGTGAGTTGAAAAGCAAAATCCTTAGGGAATCTTTGTCGATTGCGTTTGATGGCTTGGTTAAAAACTTTGGTTGGCACGCCATAAAGTTTGGCGAGATCGGCGTCGAGGATAACCTTCTGTCCGCGAAGGGTGATAATCAGCGATTCAATGGGCGATTGGGGTTTCATGACACTTTAATTTCATAAGGAGTTTGCCGAACAAGGATGCGTTCGGCTTGCAAACGTTTCGCGCCTAGCAAAGAACCCGCGCAATAGATTATTTTTTGCCCGTCGAACTTGGGCAGTTGCGCGAGAATGTTGCGTGTCAAAATATTTCCGCCATTGGCGCTTTTATCACCTAGAATACCGTTAAATAAAAGATAAATGCCCACGCCGCGGCAAATGCCGATTAAAGGCGAGTTGGGCACGCGCTCGCGAGGAAGTGGCTCACCTGTTTCCGTGAAATAGACATGGCGCGCCAGGTCGGCAAAACGAACGGTTTCGCGAATTTTTCCGGCTTGATCAAATAACGGCTCGCCTAATTGGCAAAAACGAAAACCGCCACCGAGTCCCTCCACTTTTTCGCCTTTAGCATTGGTATAACCTTCTGCCACCCGTTTCATACGTTCGGCAGTAATATCGCGAGCAATGTTAGGCTCCATCTCTACAAGGATAAATTTGCGATTCCCGCCATCTTGCTTGTTCAAACTCAAAACCGCATGCCCTGTCGTTCCACTGCCAGCAAAGGAGTCGAGGATAATGGCATTTTTATCTTGGATCATGGTTAATAAATGCTTGATAAATTCAATTGGTTTAGGTTGAGCAAAAGCACCTCCCCCTAAAATATCACGAAGCAAAGTTGTTCCATGACTATTAAAACCGACATCTTCAGGGTTAAGTAAGGCGTTTGGAGGTTGTCCGACTTGCACATCTTTTAGGTAACGTTTTACCTTGGGTTCTTTCCCCTTAAAAACAATTCGGTTTTCACGTTCCATATCGGTTAGTGTTTCTTGAGAGTATGCAGGATAACGTCCAGCAGAGGCACTCCATTTTATACCATTGTTGAATGTGTATTCGTAAGGTGTATAAAAATTTCGCGCTGAAAGTGGATCTAATTTATATCGCCCTTTTCCGTCGCCATCATTAAACGGATAATTTTCAGTTTTATCTACTGGGATTCGAATATATCTTTCTTTGTTTTCTCCATGCCAGGCTTTGTTGCGCCCATAGACTAAGGTGTAATCCACGTTTAAATTAAAATCTTTGCTGGAATTTCTTACAGTATGCATAGAGCGTCGCACGAGTGTGGCAAACCAATTTTGTTCACCGAAGATTTCATTCATTATAAAACGCAGATTTGAAATTTCCATGTCATCTATTGTTACAAAAATAATTCCCTCTTCCGAGTGTAGGAACTGTCGCAATAACTGTAAGCGGGGATACATCATGCAGAGCCATTTGTCGTGGCGAGAGAGGTCTTCGGTCTCTTTACCGACGGTTTTACCGAGCCAGTCGCGGATAAGGGGGCTGTTGACGTTGTCGTTGTAAATCCAGTTTTCGTTGCCGGTGTTGTAGGGAGGATCAATGTAGATGCATTTGACTTGGCCGGCGTAGTAGGGAAGCAGGGCTTTGAGAGCGACGAGGTTATCACCCTGGACGATGAGGTTGCCGCCGCCGGGATCGCCTACCGAAAGGTCCGGCATGTCTTTGACGAGGTGGAAAGGCACTTGATGGTGGTGGTTGACCACAGCTTCTTTTCCGATCCAGTTGAGTGTTGGCATTGATACGGGACTTTAAACAAATTATTTAGAGATAAAATATTAATTTTTGCTGAATAAATGGCGTGTTAAAAAGGTTTTCGGGATTCGTTATTTTTCGGAAAAACTTGATTTTCTGAAGAAATGTGACAATTTGTCTCGTTTGAAGCCACAAATTTTCAATAAATTTCTCGAGCGCATTGGACAATTGGGAGCGGATGAAGTTCAAAGTTATTTGCAACGATTAGCTCGTGAGCGTGGTTTTTTAGAAGCGGTGTTTCAATCGATCCAAGAAGGAGTTATTGCGATCGATCAAAATGGGTTCATTCAATATTATAATCCCGTTGCTGCAAGATTGTTCGGATTGGGGGAGGTCAATGCCTTGGGGGAGAAAGTGGAAAAATTTTTAAGAGAATTACCCTGGCAAGCCTTGCGACAATCCTATACCGATAGCACGTTGCAATTAGAAATTTCTTATCCTGAAAAACGCTTTTTGAAAGTGCGTTGTATTCGATTGTTCCCTCAATCGCAAGACGAGTTGGGTTATCTGTTGATTGTTCAAGATGAAACGGAAGGTCAGCAAGCGATTCGCGAGGCGGCCGAATCGGAACGAGTGCATGCGTTAACTTTATTGGCTGCGGGTGTTGCGCATGAATTGGGGAATCCTCTGAATTCTTTTAACATTCAACTTCAATTGATGGAACGCGATTTGGTTAAAGGCGGTCTACAAATGAAAAAGAAATTGATGAAGGCCGTACAGGTGGCGCGCGATGAAGTGCGACGTTTGGATGGGATTGTAAAACAGTTTTTGAAAGCGGTTCGTCCTTCCGTTCCGCATTTGCAATTATTATCGCTGAATAGCATTGTGGAGGCGTCTTTAGAGTTTTTTTTACCCGAGTTATCGGATCGTGAAATTACAGTGAAAAAGCAGTTAGCAGAAGGGCTGCCTTTGGTCAAAATGGATGAAGATCAAATGAAGCAAGTGTTTTATAATGTGATTCGTAATGGTATGCAAGCGATGCGAGCAGGTGGAATTTTAAAAGCTTCGACGCATTTGACTGAAGATGGGGTCATGGTTAGTTTTCAAGACTCAGGTGAAGGGATGTCTCCGGAAACTGTAGAACGTTTGTTTGAGCCTTATTATACTACGAAACGGGAGGGGACCGGGTTGGGTTTAGTGATTGCGCATCGTATTGTTCGGGAGCATGGTGGTAAGTTGAATATTGAAAGTGAAAAGGGAAAGGGAACGTTGGTGCAAGTGTGGTTACCTTTACCAGAACGTGCGATGAAATTATTGCCCATGAGTCCAACTTCGTAATGATGCCATGAAAGCGAATCTTTTAATCGTCGATGACGAAAAAAATACGCGCGAAGGGTTGCGCGCAGCTTTGGAAGATAATTATGAAGTTTATGTTGCAAGCGATGCAAAGCAAGCGATGAATGTTTTGGAAAATGAATCCATTGATTTGGTGTTAACCGATTTGAAAATGGCGGGTGAGGACGGGTTGCAATTAATTCGTCGCATTCGCAGTTTGCCGCAGCAACCGATTTGTTTGTTGATGACTTCGTATGGAAGTGTGGAAATTGCAGTGCAGGCCATGAAGGAGGGAGCGGCGGATTATTTGACGAAACCGTTGAATTTAGATGAGGTGCAGATGATTGTGGCACGTCATTTGCGCACACGCTCGTTAGAGGCGGAAAATCGTCAATTGAAGGGACAAATTCAGACGCAATTTGGTTTGGAAAATATCATCGGCAAATCGCCGCGGATGGTTGAGGTGTTTGATTTGGTGAAACAAGTAGCGCCTTCGCGCGCGACGGTTTTGATCCAAGGCGAAAGTGGTACGGGTAAAGAATTAATTGCGAAAGCGATTCATCAATTGAGCCCTCGCAAGGAAGGGCCTTTAGTGACTGTGCATTGCGCTGCTTTATCGCCTCAACTTTTGGAGAGCGAACTGTTTGGTCATGAAAAAGGCGCTTTCACTGGGGCGATGGAACGAAGAATCGGGCGATTTGAGGCTGCGGATGGAGGCACGATTTTTTTGGATGAGATTGGGGAGATTGATCCTGCTACGCAGGTAAAAATTTTGCGTGTTTTGGGAGAGCGCAGTTTTGAGCGTGTGGGCAGCACGAAGACAATGAAGGTCGATGTGCGATTGATTGCGGCGACGAATAAGGATCTTAAAAAATTGGTGGATGAAGGAAAATTTCGGGACGATCTTTATTTTCGTTTGAATGTGGTTTTGATCGCATTGCCTCCTTTGCGCGAGAGGCAGGAGGATATTCCTTTGATGGTTAAATCTTTTTTGACGGAGTTTAATCGTGAAAATGGAAAAAGGGTTCGAGATTTTACGCCGGAAGCGATGGAGCGTTTGTTGGCTTATTCTTGGCCGGGCAATGTTCGTGAGTTGCGGACAGCGGTGGAGCATGCGGTGGTTTTGGCAAAAGGTGAGGACGCAAGTTTGAGAGATTTGCCCGTTTCGCTTCGTCGAATGGATACTAATTTGACGGAGCAAAGGATGGAAAAAATGATTAAAAATTCACAATTAAACTGGGAAGCTACGGAAAAACAGTTAATTCTTAAGGCGCTTATGAAAACAAAAGGAAATCGAACCGAAGCGGCAAAAGCGATGGGAATGAGTCGGCGCACTTTGCATCGCAAATTGAATGCTTATGGTTTAGAATCGGAAACGTTTGGAGATAGTGATGAAACCTGATTTTTCTAAATTGTGTATTGTTAGCGGTTCGGCAAATCGTGAACTGGCTCAACGTATTGTGGATAGCATTGGTATTCCTTTGGGCGCGTTGACGGTCGATTCTTTTCCCGACGGTGAAAGTTTTGTGAAGTTTGATGAAAATATTCGAGGAAAAGATCTTTTTATTATTCAACCCACTTGTCCGCCCACCAATCATAATTTGATGGAGCTTTTAATTATTATTGATGCGGCGCGGCGAGCCAGTGCGAATCGCATCACGCCTGTTTTATCTTTTTATGGTTATGCGCGTCAGGATCGAAAAGATCAGCCGCGCGTGCCCATTACAGCGAAGTTGGTGGCAAATTTGTTGGTGGCAGCGGGTGCGAATCGTATTTTAACGATGGATTTGCATGCGCAACAGATTCAGGGATTTTTTGATGTGCCTGTGGATCATTTGTATGCCGCGCCGGTTTTTTATCGTTATTTGAAAAGCAAAGCGTTTGAAAATTTGGTGGTGGTTGGACCCGATATTGGCGGATTAAAAATGGCTTCGGCCTATGCGCAAATGTTGGGCGCAGGGTTGGCAATCGTGGCGAAACGAAGAAAATCGGCTACGGAAGTCGAAGCTTATGAAATCATAGGCGATGTGGATGGTAAAAATGTTTTGATGGTCGATGATTTGACTGAGACGGCTGGCACTTTGACAAGCGCGGCAAAATTGCTTAAAGCGCGTGGAGCCAAGAAAATTATTGCGGGTGTTTCTCACGCGATTTTAAATCAAATTGCTTTAGAGCGATTGCAAAAGTCGGATATCGACGAATTAATTACCACTAATAGCACGCCTCAAAAAGAGGTGAAAGGTTTTCAGTTAACGGTGTTATGTGTGGCGGAGTTATTAGGGCATGCCATTCAACGCATTCATTTGGGTGAATCGGTGTCCTCTTTATTTTTGCTGAATCAATAACTGTGTGGCGAGTATGAAGAAATGGCTTTTTATTTTTCTTATTTTATTAGTGATTTTTTTGGGAGCTGCAGGGTTTTTTACTGATTTTGCTTTTAAAACAATATGGTTGCCGCGGTTGGGGAAAAGTCTTGGACTGGATATTAAAACGGAAAAGGTGGATTGGCATCCTTTGTCTTCGGTTGCTTTGTCAGGCGTTACATTTTCTGCCAAGCAAAAAGGTGTTTCAGGACGATTGGATGAGGTTCGTTTGGAATATGATTTGAAAGCTTTGAAGCGAGGATCGTTGATGATTTCTAATTTTGTTGCTGATTCCGGTGTGGTTCAGTGGGATTTGACTCAAAAACAAACTTTCAACTCGGCGAAGAAAGATGTTGCAGAAAAGGAGGATAAAAAATCGGAAGTTGTTTTGCGGCGTTCTTCTTCAACCGGCTTTCAAATCGAGTCGGGCCCTTTGGTTTTGAAAAATATTCAATTGGCAACAACTTTGCCGAGTTCGCAAGGAGGAAAACTTTTTGCAACCAATAGTATTAATCAATTTTGGATGAGTGGTTACCATCCCGATCAAGAAACGCGCATGACTTTGGAAAATGAGTTTTCAGGGCAACCGAGTTTGGGAGTTACAATTGATCGAGCTAAGATGAAAGCCGAATTCCGTTTGATTTTGGATGCGGATTTTTTATTTCGCACGGGCCAAGGTAGTGTGCAGGTTAGCAACATTGTGGGAAAAAGTGGCGATTGGTCGTTAGCGGGTTATGAAATTCAGCATGAATTCGAGTTGGAGCCTTATCGTTTAAAACATTTTTCGATCAGTGTGCGACATGAAGGAAAAAATTGCGGCGAATTAAAAGCGTCAGGGCCTGTTGATTTTAATTTAAAGACGGCAGATTTGGTGATGACGTGGAGCGGGGTTTCGCCCATTTTAATGAATCTAGGATTGGCTCCTTTAGGTTGGCGTATGGAATCAGGTGAGTTAAGTGCTTCAGGCCAATTTCAAATGTTAAAAGAGTCCATTCGCCTTCAAGGCGAGGCGCTGTTAAAGGAGGGTAAAATTCATCGCATTGCAAATCCTACGAGTTTGCCTTTGTTAGATGGAAATATGATTTTCGCTACAGAATGGTTTCCTAAGCAACAGGCGTTACAAGTGGATCGTGTGGAGATGAATTTAAAACAGGATCAGCAACCTTTTGCCGAAGCAAAGCTCGACCAAGGCATTCGATTGAGTTGGAATCCGAATCAACCTGGAGAAGAGCAAGCAACGCTAAATGTAAAAGTTTTTCCAACAGATGTTATGTTATTTAAAGAAGCATGGCGTGGACTGCCTCATTTTACTATGGAGGCGGGAGCGTTGGAAGGAGTGGGTAAAATAGTGGCTTCGCAATCGGGTCGTGAAATTCATTGGGATTGGCAGGGACATTTTGAAAATGTGAAAGCGCAACTTCAACGGTTGACTTTAAATCAAGCGACTGCGGAGCTTGCTACAGAGGGAAGTGTTCTTAATTTTCAAAAATTTAATTTAAAACAGTTGCGTTTGGCGCTGATGGAACAAAATGAGACTCAAGGTGAATTAGCGATTTCCGGTTTTTGCGATAAACAGAAAGGTAAATTTGATGGGACGATTAAGGGAGAATTGCCTTGGTTGGCGAGTATTTTATCGCAACAACTGGCTTTGACTCAGGGTAAGGTGGATGGAAAATTCGAAATGGGTTGGGCAGATCCTGAGGCGAAATCAGCCAAATTTCTTTTTAATGCAAATAATTTATCCGGAGAATGGGGAAAGTTGTCTCTTGTTGGCGCTCAAGCAAATTGTGAGGGTGCACTTCAGACAGCAGGGCAGGAAATGCGACTGCAACAAGTCAAAATTCGCCTGCGTCCCGCAGCCAGTGCAAAGGAAGGACAAGTGTTAATCACGGGTCTTTTTAATAACTCTGCGAAAACGTTAAATGTAAAAGGCTCTTTACAAGATTGGACTCAAGACAATTTGGCGCCTTTTTTTAAGAATTGGAATCCTCAGGCTGAGATCCAGTCTTTGAACGGTAATTTTACGTTAGAAGATCAAGGTAGCACGCGTTTTTTTGATTTGGATCTGAGAGCTAAAAAAGTGTTGATTCCTAATAAAATTTCAGCTGTCTCGTTTGATAGCCAACCCTCGGATGTTGAAGTAAAAATCACAGCGGCAGGCAATCGTCCTAGGTTGGAAGTTTCAGAAGGACTATTAAAACTGGAGCCATCGAATGGTTATAATAATGAAGTAAATTTATCAGGTTGGTGGGAAAGTGATGAACGATTTGATCTTAAACTGGAAACGGCTTCTTTTGATCTTTCTCCTATTGCGGGTCTATGTCAAAAAGGTGAAGGATCTAAAAAATCTTTGCAGCAAGAAGAGATTCAGGATAGTTCTTTAGCAAAACCGGTTTCTCAAGGGATGGTGACCAATTTGATTGGCCACAGTGATACGAATCGCTTGCTTGTTTCAACGTCATTTATGCCGCCTAAACAAGATAAGGATAAACCATTTAAAAATGTAGATCGAAAGGTGGTTTGTTCAGCAGAAAAATTGTTTCTACCGCCTTATCCTCAAGCTAAAATTCGTTTTACTTGGCATCAAGAGGGTAAAAAATTTACTTGGGATCCGCTAGAAATTCAAATGGGCGAAGGAACGATTAATGGAAATTGGACGGGAGCTGTTGCGGGTAATTTTTCTCCTTTTGAACTGAATTTGAAGAGCCATAATCTACGGCTCGAACCTTTTCAGAATTTTGTGAAACCTGAGACGAAACCTTATTTGCAAGGTCTCTTGGACGCCGATATTGCTTTAAAAGGTGCGGGCAGTCAGTGGGCTATTTTACAAAAAACTTTGAATGGAAAAATTAATCTCAAAAATCAAGAAGCTCATCTTGAACTCATTCCAGCAACTCAATCGTTTTTGCGATCGGCAGCGCGCTATGTTTCTCCTGAGCTTGCTAATACTAAATTTGATTCTGTCAGTGGAGATTTTTCGATTGGTAATGGTCGGGTGAAAACAGAAAATATGAAGCTGCAGGGAGATTTGATGCGCTTGGCGATGCAGGGAAAATTGGATTTTGATCAGGATTTGAATCTGACAGTTGTTTTTACCGGCAAGAAAGATGTGTTGGAAAGAGCGCAAGTGAAGGTAGGAGATTTTCAAATCGGTGGTGGCATTTTTGTTTCTTTAGGAAAAACAGAAAATGGTTACACGACTTTACCGGGTCAATTGCCAGTGCGAGGTAAATTGCCTAATGAGGTAAAAGCAGAATGGGAAAAGTGGTTGATTTCAATCGGCCAAAAAGCGGCTCCGACTGCGGTGCAAGATCTCTTGAACCAATTTCTTCATTGAATTTTTTTTAAGTGGTTTGAAGGGATTGTTCAGCATTGAACACGAAAGGTGAGTGTGCTCGTAATTGGTTAATTGTAGCAGGAAGATGGTGCATGAGTTGTTCGATATCGCTATTGTGATTGTAGCGCGATAATGAAAATCGAATAGAGCTACTAGCTCGAAGGTTTGCTAATCCCATGGCTTTGAGCACGTGTGAGGGTTCTGGTGATCCGGTTGTGCAAGCGGAACCTGAAGAGCAACAGATATGATATCGATCCAATTGTAAAAGCAAAGCTTCAGCTTCGACGCCGTCAAAAGCGATATGACTGGTGTTGGGTAAACGAAATTCTTGATGTCCGTTGCGGTGCGTGCCGGGAACCAATGTTAGGATTTGATTTTCCAGTAAGTCGCGTAGATTTTTTACGCGTGTTTGTTCGTCTGGAAGATGTTGTTGAGCTAGTTCTGCGGCTTTGCCCAGCGCTACAATGGAGGCAACATTTTCGGTGCCGGCGCGTTTTTTATGTTCCTGGCTGCCACCAATGATATAAGGCGTGAAACGCGTGTTTTGCCGAATAAATAAAGCTCCAACACCTTTGGGAGCATGCAATTTGTGTCCTGATAAAGAAAGAAAATCGACAGGAGTTTTTTGTAAATCAATAGGTAATTTTCCAACAATTTGCACGGCATCGGTATGAAGTAAGATTTTTTTCTTCTGACAAATTTCGGTGATTTTCTCTATTGGAAAAAGCACGCCTGTTTCATTGTTAGCCCACATGATGGAAACTAAAGCGGTGTCAGGCCGAATAGCTTTTTCGAGTTCCTCCGAATCGAGCAGACCGTCGGAATTTACTCCCAGATAAGTTACAGCGAATCCGCGTCGTTCTAATGCTTCGCAGTGTTTTAAAACGGCAGAATGTTCGACTTGGGTTGTGATGATATGTTTTTTGTGGGTAGTTTTTAGTGCGGATTCGATAGCAGTGTTGTCCGATTCCGTGCCGCAACTGGTAAAGATAATTTCTTTTGGTTCACAATTCAATAACGCTGCAACTTGTTCTCGAGCGTGATGGATTGCTTTTTTTACCTGAGCGCCAAATGTGTAAGCGCTCGATGGGTTACCGTAGAATTCGGTTAAAAAGGGCATCATGGCGTCCCGAACCTCAGGTGCGATTGAGGTTGTCGCATTATTATCAAGATATACGATGTCCTTGGCATGAATGGCCATAGGATTTAAATTACGATTTTGATGAGAGAGTTGCAAGTCTAGGTATGAAACTTTGTGATGTAACCCAGTTTTATTCGCCGGTGAGTGGTGGCGTGAAACGTTATCTTTCAGAGAAAAAAGATTATCTCTTACGCGAGACCGACCATGAACATGTTTTGATTATTCCAGGAAATAAAAATGAATGTCAGGAACGTGGTCGCACTAAAATTCACACCATTGCCTCGCCGCAAATCGAAAAAACTGCGGGCTATCGTTTTTTATGGAACTTGCCGCGATTGAAGAAAATTTTGTTACAAGAGCGGCCTGACGTGATTGAATCTGGCGATCCTTATCAAGTCGGATGGAAAATCGCAGAGGTGGCTGAGGAATTAAATTGTAAAAAAGTGGCATTTTATCATAGCCATTTTCCTGAAACTTATTTGACGATGTTAGAATCTTATGTAGGAAAAAATCTGCAGGATTTTCTTTTGGATTATGCGCATCATTATGCTCGACGACTTTATTCTCGTTATGACAAAACTTTAGTGCCTTCACCTTTGCTGAGAAAGATATTGGAAGAATGGGGTATAACTAACACAGTCGACGTGAAGTTAGGAGTGAACACCGATTTGTTACGACCGGGAATGCCTCCTGCGGAGATTCGAGAAAAATGGAAAACGCGACCAGATCAAATTATTTTATTGAGTGTGGGTCGTTTATCGCCAGAAAAAAATATTACTACTTTATTAAAAAGCTTCAAAATTTTATGGGAAAAATTTCCTGATCGTTTTTATTTGGTTATAGTGGGCGAAGGGCCTTTGCGAGTTCAAGTAAAAGAAGTATTAGAAAAAACGAACGCAATCACATGGTATTCTTACTTGGACCCTAAAGAGTTGGTTGAGATCTATCGTTCTGCAGATCTGTTTGTGCATCCGGGTGTTTGCGAAACGTTTGGTTTAGTGACATTGGAGGCGCAAGCATGTGGTTTGCCTGTTGTGGGAATTCGTGGTGGGTTTATGGATCGTTTAGCCTTTGCTGATAGTTTGTCCTATTGGGCAATTGGAAATTCCGCTGAAGCCTTGACAGAAGCGATCGAAAAAATATCACGATGCAATTTGAAAAAGATGGGAAAAATGGCTTCAGAAGTGGTCCATGGAAAATATAGTTGGAATGTGGTGTTGAAAGAGTTATTTGAAATTTATGAATCGTGATCAACAAAACCGAGTCAAACGCCAATTTATTGTGCGTCCCTTTGAAAAACGTGATCGGGAAAGGGTGAGGCAAATTTGTTGCGAGACTGGCTTTTTAGGAAATCCGATTGATCCTGTATTTCAAGATCGAGAGTTGTTTGCGGATTATCTGACTCGTTATTACACCGATAAAGAGCCGGAATCTTCTTTTGTGATTGAAAGAGAAAATCAAATTCGCGGTTATTTGTTGGGTTCTCGTTGTTCTTACCGTCAAAAAATTTTTAATCTTTTTTCGCATGCGCGACTGGCGTTGAAAGGAGGAGTTCGTTACTGGACTTCTTACAATGAGGCTTCACGTCGTTATTGTCGGTGGGTTTTATCTCGAGGTTGGCGTGAAACTCCGACGACACCCAAAAATATGGCACATTTTCATATTAATTTATTGCCGGATTCCAAAAGTGTTGCTGAGACGCATGATTTGATTCAAGCCTTTTTGAGTTATCTTCATCGTTTGGGTGAAAAAAAGGTTTATGGACAGATGGTAGTTTTTGAAGGGCGACGTGGAGAAAGAATGTTTTCGCGCTACGGATTTGAAGTTTTGGATCGCTCAGAAGTTACCAAGTATCGAGAGCTGCATTCTGAGCCCGTTTATTTATTTACCGTGGTGAAAGATTTGGAAAAGAATCCTTATTTATATAGTGAGAAAGTTGCTTATTCTGTTTCCTAAGTTATGAATGGTAAGCATCTCATCGTCAGTTTGCACGATGTGCATCCCGGATCTTTGGAGCGTATTCGGGAGCAAACCCAATTTTGCGAAAATTTGGGTGTGTTTCCGTTGAGTTTGCTGGTAGTGCCTCATTATCATCAACAGAAAAAAATAATTGATTGTCCAGTAACTGTGGCATGGTTGCAAGAAAGGCAGGCGCAAGGGGATGAAATGGTGTTGCACGGTTACTATCACCAACGTGTGGCACAAAAAAATGCTCTAAATAATTGGTTCTGGACACGTTTTTATACCCAAAATGAGGCGGAGTTTTATGATTTGAATCAACACGAAGCTAATCATCGTATTGAGCAGGGGAGACAACTTCTAGAGGAAATAGGTTTGATTACAAAAGGTTTTATTGCGCCAGCT
Source organism: Verrucomicrobiia bacterium (assembly GCA_019694135.1). Classification (NCBI taxonomy): domain Bacteria; kingdom Pseudomonadati; phylum Verrucomicrobiota; class Verrucomicrobiia; species Verrucomicrobiia bacterium. The sequence goes on from JAIBCM010000004.1 coordinate 190,576, forward strand.
TGGTTAATGAGCCAAGATGTTTTCCGCGTGATTTTTGAAAAAAAATTTCATTATACGAATACAATTTCAAAAATTTTTTTTACTTCTTCAAATTCCAAGACGATAAGAAATGTTTCAAGTCGCTCTTTGTGTTATTCAACTCGGGCGAAATGGCGAAGCGAAACTTCATTAATTTGGAATCGAGCGTTGGGAAGGCGCTTGCGATCAAAAAATTTGATTCGTTTGAGTTTACATCCAAATGACCTTACTTTTCCCGCTATTCGTCGTCAGGTGGAATTTTTTTTGAAAGATGTGATGGAACAAGGCTTCCAGCCAATCACTTATGCCGGGTGGGTAGAAGAAAGGATTAAAACTCATGGCTAAGTGTGATTTGCAAGTGCATTCCCGTTTTTCAGATCGGCCTCCCGAATGGATTTTGAGGCGTCTCGGAATGCCGGAAAGTTATACTTTGCCAGAGACAATTTATCAAAAAGCTAAAGCGGCTGGCATGGATTTTGTGACTATTACCGATCACGACACATTGCAAGGAGGTCTTGAAATTGCGGATCGCAAGGACGTGTTTTTAAGTGAGGAAGTCACAACCCATTTTCCAGATGGAGTCAAAGTTCATATTTTAGTTTGGGGTTTGAACGAAGAGCAGCATCGTGAAATTTCAACCGTTAAAAATAACATTTTTGATTTAATCGATTATTTGAATCAGAAAAAATTGGCGCATGGTGTGGCGCATCCTTTGGTGAGTGTAGATGGTAAGTTGACAGTGGATCATTTTGAAAGGTTGCTTTTATTATTTCAAAATTTTGAAGGAATTAATGGATTAAGGAATCCTTTTGCTAATGAAGTGTTACAAGCCTGTTTGGTAGCTTTAACTTCTGAAAAAATTCAAAAACTAGCTGATAAACATAATATTTCTCCTCGAATTCAGGAACCGTGGCGTAAGTCTCTTTTTGGAGGGAGCGATGATCATGGCGGGCTTTTTATTGCGCGCGCTTACACGGAAACTTCTTCTTCCGCTAAAACAGTTGATGATTTTTTAGCTGCGCTGCAAAACGGCCAATTTTCGGCTTGTGGTGAGGGAGGGAGTATTCAAGTTTTTGCTTCGGGTATTTATCATACCGCGCATCGTTTTGTGAATGATTATTTGCAAAAACGCGCTCCGCTTTATGCCAGCTTGCTAGGCAAAATGGTGGAGCGTTTTTTAGAAGGGAAAAATCCTACCATCTTTTCTTTTAAGGAAAAAGTGGGCTTGGTGGCTGATACGATTCGTCATGGTCAGGTTTTTTCTTTGTTAAAATTGGGCAATTCCATTCCTAAAGATTTCTCGGATTTTTTTAAGCGACCGGATCTGAAACAACGTTTGGATGAGGTGATGCGATCGGAGTCTTTGCCTGAGCGGCGCGCTTTTTTTGTGGCGTCTGAAGTTTCCAATTATTTGGGTTATCGACTTTTTAAGCAAACGATTGATCGCATGAATTCGGGCGATTTTTTAGGAGCGTTACAATCGGCGAGCACTCTGTTACCCGTGGCGACCACGGTTTTGCCCTATTTTGTGGCGTTTCAATCATTGTTTTCTAATCGTCGATTTCTGGAGCAGGTGAGCCGTGAATTTTGTCATGAGAATTCCGGGGTTTTACAAAATAATAAGCGAGCTTGGTTTACGGACACCTTGGATGATGTGAATGGTGTGGCGCGTACGATTCGAACCATGACACGTCATGTGCGTGAGTTGGGTCACGATTTAACTGTTGTGACTTCTCGTACGGAAACGGGAGAATCAGAATTTTTTATTCATAATTTTCGACCTATTGGCGAATTTGAAATTCCCGAATATCGGATTCAGCGACTGAGTTTTCCACCTATTTTAGAAATGTTAGATTATGTTCAAAAAGAAAAATTTTCGGAAATTATTATTAGCACTCCAGGGCCTGTGGGAGTAGTGGGATTGATGGCAGCAAAAATGTTTGGACTGCCTGTGAGCGGTATTTATCACACGGATTTTCCGCAATATGTCAAAATTTTAAGTGAAGATGATGCGATGGAGACGTTGACGTGGAATTATATGCAATGGTTTTACGGGCAGTTGGATATTATTTATTCCAATTCACGTTATTATCGTGATTTGTGGGAGGCGCGTGGCATTGCTTCTAATAAATTAAAAATTTTTCCGCGAGGGTTAGACACCGATTTATTTCATGAGAAGCATCGCAATGCGACTTATTGGAAGAGTAAGGGGTTGCAAAATAAAGTTGTGTTGTATGTGGGAAGAATTTCGAAAGAAAAAGATTTGGATTTGATTCCTGACATCGCATCGGAATTAAGAGAAAGAAAATGTTCCGTGAGCTGGGCTTTTGTGGGAGATGGACCGTTTCGAGAGGAGTTGCAACAACGCATGCCACAAGCGGTTTTTACCGGCGTGGTAACAGGGGAAGAGTTGGGGATAGCTTATGCGTCGGCTGATTTATTTTTATTTCCCAGCACGACCGATACTTATGGCAATGTGATTGTGGAAGCGTGTGCGGCGGGTTTACCCGTGATAGTGTCTGATGTGGGTGGTCCTAAGGAATTGGTGAAGAGCGGTATTCCAGGAGTGATTTGTGCGAAGCGAAATGTGAAACAGTTTGCTGATGCGATTGAAAACTGGAGCAAAAATCCGCCAAAATTTGAGCGTCCGAACCTCGCCATTTTAAACGGTTGGCAGGAAGCAGCTAAGAAATTTTGGACTAAAGAAGATTAAAGCTCTGGGCTGAGGGCTTTGATATTTAATTGAAAAGAATCTTCCGTGCCACCGAGCTGCACAGAGCCATCCGATTTTTTAGGAACCCAAGAGACGCTTCCATCGACTCGAAGCACATGAATGCCATTGCCGCCATGAATTTGTGGAAGCAGGTCGTTAGCCTTCCATCCTTTTTCACCATTACGCGTAATTCCACCGCGGGTGGGGTTCCAGGCCAAAGGCTCGATGGATTCTGAACCTTCGCTGTGACCTGCAAAATAGGCATAAGAATTTTCTCCGCGTTCTAATGCTTTAGAATAGTTAGGGGCAGTTCCAATGTCGTTATCACCTTTTTTAAAGAAAGGGACGCCCGGGGTATAAAAAATTCGCTCATCTCTTAAAGTGCCTGCTCCAAACAATGCCCGAAATGCGACATTGGCATTGGGTGCAAAAGTGTCGTTGCCTTCGTCGTCCATAGGCCAATTTTTAGGAAATTGACCATCGTAATCATTAGCAAAAAGTTTAATCGAAAGGCCTACTTGCTTTAAATTGCTGACGTCTTGCACTTTAAATCCTTCTCGTCGAGCTTTGTTAAGCGCAGGAAGCGCTAAGCCAGCTAAAAGTGCGATGATACTAATAACTACCAAAAGTTCGACTAAGGTGAAAGCGTTAGATTTTTTTATGGTTTTCATCATTTTCATAATTTTTGTCCCTTATTTTTTTCTACGATTCAAAAAGAAAGTGGTCAATCCGATTATTATCAAAAGTGCGGCGCCAATAATAAGGCCCCACGGCAAAGATTTTGTTGCTGCGGCTTCTTGTTCAGGGCCAATATTTAATCCGCCACCAGTAGAAGAAGATGTTTGGGATTTATCTAAATTAAGTCCTCCCGAAGGCGCTTGATTGGTGTCTTCTTCTTGAGAAGTGTTTTGATTAAAGTTTAGTCCGCCCCCATCTTGAGCGCCATTTGCGTTAGCATTGGGATTTAATCCGCCGCCACCGCCCTGAGCGCCACCCTGACTTGTTCCTGGGCTTAAACCGCCACCCCCTTCGGCTTCGTCTTTTTCTTCTGATTCGACTCCACCACCGCCTTGCGCGGAGCCGGATCCTGGCGAGATGCCGCCACCGCCTTGGGCTTGAGCAACTGCGGTAAGAGAAAGACAGTTTAAAATGCAGAGAGTGCAAAGAAGAAAGAGAAAATTTTTCAACTGAAGCCAATAACGGTCAAACATTGGTAAAGCCACGTTTATATAATTAGTCCTGGAAATGCTTATTGTCAAATGATTCTGTTTGCCTTGACCCGGTAAAAGAATTTGCCAAAGTGAATGGCAATTATGGCTTGGTATAACTCAATTATTGAAACAATCGGTGGAACGCCTTTAATCAAACTGAATCGAGTCACACAGGGATTAGATGCGACCATCGCATTAAAATGTGAATTTTTTAATCCTCTAGGCAGTGTGAAGGATCGAATTGGTGCGGCGATGATCGAAGCGGCTGAGAAAGAAGGGAAGATCAATCAGGACACGCTGATTGTCGAGCCGACTTCGGGCAACACCGGGATTGCATTGGCATTTGTTTGCGCGGCGAAAGGTTATAAATTAGTGTTAACCATGCCCGAGAGCATGAGTATTGAACGACGTATTTTGCTTGCGATGTTGGGTGCAAAGTTAGTTTTAACTCCTGCAAGTGAGGGAATGCGCGGGGCAGTTAATCGCGCGCAAGAAATTTTGAAGGAAACAAAAAATGCTTTCATGCCGCAACAATTTTCCAATGAGGCTAATCCTCAAGTTCACGCTAAAACGACAGCGGAAGAGTTATGGCGCGATACCGATGGGAAAATTGATATTTTGATTTCTGCAGTCGGAACGGGAGGAACCATTACGGGTTGCGCGGAGGTGCTGAAAAAGAAGAAACCGTCTTTCCAAGCGATTGCTGTAGAGCCTAAAGATTCTCCTGTGATTACTCAAACGCGCACGGGGCAACCGTTGAAGCCAGGCCCTCATAAGATTCAGGGAACCGGCGCGGGTTTTATTCCAGAAAATTTGCACCTCAATATTGTTGATGAGGTTTTGACTGTAACAAATGAAGAGGCGTTTGCTATGGCGCGTCGACTTTGCAAGGAGGAAGGCATTCTTGCGGGAATTTCTTCGGGAGCCAATGTGCATGCGGCTATTGAAATTGCGAAACGGCCCGAAAATAAGGGGAAATTAATCGTGACGGTCGGCTGTAGCACGGGCGAACGTTATTTAAGTACGGCTTTAGCAGATGAAGCGCGACGCGAAGTAGGCGTCTAATTGATAAATATTCGTTTAATTATAAAATAGAAAGTATCTATGAAACTAAATTTAAATCGTTGTTTGTTAATCGCCGCAATTTTATTTGCGGTTGCCAGCTCCTCCATTGCCTCTACGGCTGATATGGTCGGAAAACCGTTGCCACCTTTTAAAGGATTGGATTTTATTAAAGCTACTGCGCCAGATATTAAAGGGAAACCGGTTTTAGTGGAATTTTGGGCAACTTGGTGTCCGCCTTGTCGCAAAAGTATTCCGCATTTGAATGAAATTTACGAAAAATATCAAAAAGAAGGATTGCAAATTGTCGGAATTAGCAACGAGCCGAAATCGGTCATTAAAAAATTCATGGAAACAACCCCGATGAAATATCATGTGGCTTCGGATGAAAAGGGCGATTACAGCAAACCTTTTGATGTTGAGGGAATTCCTCATGCGTTTTTGATAGATAAAACTGGGAAAATCGTGTGGGAAGGGCATCCGATGGATTTGCAAGAAAGCGCGATTGAAAAAGTTTTAAAATAATTGATAGCACTTTAAAAAAGTAAACTCGGCAAGGGAGCTTCTTTGCCGAATTTTTTTTGTGGTTATTTTATTACTTGAAAAATAGAATAATCTTTCGGCTTGTGTCGTAAAACGGGTCGTTTATTTGTCAGTTATCCATGGACTGCGATTTATTGATTCAAAACGCTACGATCGTAACTGAAACAAAATCTTTTCTGGGAGAGGTTGCTGTTGCAAATGAAAAAATTGTTGCGATTGGTCCCGATCTTAATGCTAAATCTCGTGAAACGATTAATGCTCAAGGATTGCATCTTTTTTCCGCCATCATTGATGCTCACGTGCATTTTAATGAACCAGGTCGCGAATCTTGGGAAGGGCTTGCAACCGGTTCTCAAGCATTGGCTGCCGGAGGTGGAACACTTTTTTTTGATATGCCACTTAATTCGGATCCTCCCGTTTTAAATGTCGAGAGACTTCACGAAAAAGCAAAAGTTGCCACTCAAAAATCTTATACTGACTTTGCATTTTGGGGTGGTTTAGTTCCGGGAAATTTAGATCATTTGGAAGCGTTGGCAGATGAAGGGGTGATCGGTTTTAAAGCGTTCATGAGCGACAGTGGCATTGCCGAATTTTCCCGTGTCGACTTGGCTTCGTTAAAAAAAGGAATGCAAATCGCGTCGCGTTCAGGGAAAATAGTTGCCGTGCATGCGGAATCCGAGACGATGACCGCAGCGTTGACACAACGAGCGCTTGCTGAAAAACGTTTTACCATTCGCGACTATCTTAACTCTCGACCGATTGCTAGCGAGTTGGAAGCGATTCAAAAAGCAATCGAGCTAGCAGCGGAAACCGGTTGTGCTTTGCACGTGGTGCATGTCAGTTGTGCGGAGGGCATTGCTTTAATTACTAGCGCGAAGCAAAAAGGAGTTAATGTTTCCTGCGAAACCTGTCCTCATTATTTGGTTTTGACGGAAGAAGATGTGGAGAAATTGGGCGCGATTGCTAAATGTGCGCCACCTGTTCGTTCGCGTGAAGAAAAAGAAAAATTGTGGAATGAGTTAAAAAACGATCGCATCGATATCATTGGATCGGACCACTCTCCTTGCCCACCTGAGATGAAACAGAAAGATAATTTTTTCCAAGTTTGGGGCGGCATTTCAGGAGTTCAACACACTTTTTCACTTTTAACTGAAGAAGGCATGACACAACGCCATGTTTTACCCGAACAATTAACCCGATGGCTTTCTACTCAAGTAGCGGATCGTTTTCAGATTTTTCCTCAAAAAGGTAGATTAAATGTAGGATCGGATGCTGATTTTTTTATTGCTGATCTTAATGCAATAGAGGAAGTTACAGCTAAAAAACTGTTTTATCGCCACCCTCAATCGCCTTATATCGGACGTCAGCTTCGTGGCAAGGTAGTCAGAACCTTTTTGAGAGGGCATTGTATATTTCAAGATGGAAAAATGGTTGGAAATCCGATAGGTAAATGGGTGAAACCTGTGGGATTATGAAAAAAATAACAGCGGCAATTATTGGGGCATCCGGTTACACGGGCGAAGAACTCATGCGTTTGGTGCTTCGTCATCCTATGCTAGAACTGGCTGCAGCTACCTCGCGACAATATGTTGGAAAACGTATTGTCGAAATTTATCCGCATCTTGTTGAGGCGGAAATGATGTCTTTTACTGCGCCAGAGTTAACGACCATTAACGCGGATGTTTTTTTTCTGGCGATGCCTCATGGTGAAGCAACACCTCTTGTGGAATCGTTATTGAAAACGGGCAAAAAAATTATTGATCTCAGCGCTGATTTTCGACTCAAAGATCGCAATCGCTATGTGGAATATTACAATGCGCAACCTGCTTCGCAAACACTACTTAATTTAGCAGTTTACGGTAATCCTGAATTGTATCGTGAAGCGATTGCTCAAGCTCAATTCATTGCTTGTCCGGGTTGTTATCCCACTTCGATTTTGTTAGCGCTCGCGCCGTTATTGAAAGAAAATAAAATTAAAACGGATTCTATTGTGATTAATTCATTGAGTGGCGTTTCGGGAGCCGGTCGTAAAGCGGATCTTGCGTTGCTTTTTGCCGAGTGCCATGAAAATGTAAAACCTTACAGCGTGGGACATCATCGTCACATTCCTGAAATTGAACAGGAACTTTCACGTGTTGCGAATCAACCGGTCGCGGTTCAATTCACGCCGCATTTGCTTCCTGTACGACGTGGCATTCTTACTTCCATCGTCGTGGAACCTCGCGACAAAAAGAGTCTTCCGTCTCAGCAGGAAGTAGAAACAGGGTATACACGTTTTTATGATAAAAAACCGTTTGTTCGGTTTTTGACTCGTAGTTTGCCAGAAATTAAACATGTGGCATGGACGAACCGTTGCGATATTGCGGTACGCGTCGATTCTCGCACGTCGCGTTTATTGATTTTTTCCGCATTGGATAATTTAACTAAAGGCGCTGGTGGTCAAGCGATTCAATGTCTTAATATCATGATGGGCTGGAATGAAACAGAAGGCTTAACGCGATGAAACTTAAAAAGTTTGTCCTGGTAAAACAGGGTGGAGTAACAACGCCTCAAGGTTTTGTTTCGAGCGGCGTAAGCGCTAATATTAAAAAAAATCGAAAGTTAGATTTGGCGTTGATTGTGAGTGAAACGCCTGCCGTGGCGGCTGGCACTTTTACTACCAACCAAATCAAGGCGGCGCCTGTTCACGTTTCCATAGAACATTTAAAAAGTGATTTGGCTCGCGCGATTTTGGCAAATAGCGGCAATGCCAATGCTTGCACGGGTGTTCAAGGAATTGGAGACGCTAAAGAAATGACGAATTTGGCGGCCATGATGTTGGGATGTCGCGAAAAAGAAGTGTTCGTTTGTTCGACGGGTCGAATTGGACGATTGTTACCCATGGAAAAAGTGCGACGGGGCATTTCTCGAGCGATAAAACATTTAACGCATGAAGGCGCTCATGCTACGGCTAAAGCGATTATGACTTCTGACACGGTCGAAAAAGAAATCGCCGTGCGATTTAAAATTGGCGCGAAAACGGTTCATTTGGGGGCCTGCGCAAAAGGGGCTGGTATGATTGATCCTACTATGGCCACCATGCTATGTTTTATTACGACTGATGCGGCGATTGATCGAAAAACGTTGAATCGCTGTTTGCACGTTGCTGTAGAACAATCCTTTAATAGTATTTGTGTGGATGGGGATATGAGCACCAATGACACGGTTTTGATACTGGCAAATGGGCAGGCTAAAAATCCTATTTTGAAAAGTTATCACCCCGAGCTCGACGTTTTTCAAACTGCGCTTAATTTTGTGACACGTGAACTGGCCAAGAAAATAGTGTTAGACGGGGAAGGAGTCAGTAAATTGGTCACGGTTGCGATTAAAGGCGCTGCGAATACGCGCGCTGCTAAAATAGCGGCGGAAGCGATTTCCCGTTCCTGTTTGGTGAAGACTTCGTGGGCTGGTAACGATCCTAACTGGGGACGATTGATGGCAGCTTTGGGTTATTCTTCAGCGCGGGTGAGGGAGGAGTTGGTGGATATTTATTATGATGGTTTGCTTGTGGTAAGAAATGGGAAGCAAACCGATTATCCTGCGACGAAATTAAAGCACATTGTTTCTAAACCTCATTTTCAAATTACGATTCATCTGCATTTAGGAGAAGGTGAATACACTCTCTATACTAGTGACCTTACCGAAGAGTATGTGAAATTGAATTTATCCGAATAAAGCCATTGTGATAGTTTTTTAAATTATGATTTCTGCCGAAGATCGTGCTAAAGTTTTAATTGAAGCATTGCCTTATCTTCAACAATTTCGCGAGGCGATTTTGGTGATTAAATTTGGCGGGAGCGCCATGGAGGATCCCAATTTGGTTAATCTGGTGTTGCGCGATATTGCTTTGTTGGATGTGGTGGGTATGCATCCTGTTGTTGTGCATGGCGGAGGAAAAGCTATTACACAAAAAATGAATGCCAGCGGGTTAAATGCGCATTTTGTGCAAGGGCATCGCGTTACGGATTTGGCTTCTATTCAATTAGTCGAAACGGTTTTGGATCAAGAAGTGAATCCTGTTTTAGTCAAAACTTTGGAAAGTTTTGATGTTTATGCTCGTGGCATTTCTGGCAAAGAAGTGTTTCAAGCGCATCAAGCGTCACCTTTAATTTTGGAAAATGGTGAGAGTGTGGATTTAGGTTTTGTCGGTGAAGTCGCGCATGTGAATAAAAAACCTTTGTTAGCTTGTTTGCGGCATAGCATCATTCCTGTGTTGTCGCCTTTAGGTTGCGATGTTCAGGGCAACTGTCTTAATGTGAATGCGGATTTGGCGGCTATGCAAGCGGCGATTGCGTTGCAGGCAACGAAATTAATTTATCTTTCCGACGTTCCTGGAATTCTTCGGGACCGTAATGATGAAAAAAGTTTAATTTCAAGCGTGAATGAGGCCGATGTGGAGCGATTAAAAAAAGAAGGCGTGTTATCTGGTGGCATGTTGCCAAAAATTGAAAGCGCTTTGGATGCTGTCAAACGAGGAGTGGGTAAGGTGCAATTTGTCGATGGGCGCAAGCCGCACTCACTTTTATTAGAACTTTTTACCGATGCTGGATTTGGCACGGAAATCGTGCTTGAATAGATGGCATGAGGCATTTTCTTTCTATTTTAGATTTTTCGGCTCAAGACATTCGCGAAGTTTTAGCTTTAACAAAAAAGTTAAAAATGGATCGTCATTTGATTCAACCCTTGCGCGGAGAAACTTGGACTTTGATTTTTTCTAAAGCTTCCACGCGCACGCGTGTTTCTTTTGAGGTGGGGCTTCGCGAATTGGGCGCAAATGTCATTTTTCTTGCTGCGCATGATATTCAGTTGGGACGAGGCGAGCCGATTCGTGACACGGCACGGGTTATTGGTCGTATGGCACATGGCGCAGTGATTCGCACTTTTGCTCAGCAAGATGTGGTAGATTTTGCGCGTTACAGTAAAATTCCTACGATTAATGCATTAACGGATGAAGAGCATCCCTGCCAAATTTTGACTGATATTTTTACCATTGAAGAATTGCGTGGTCCTATTGAAAAGCAGCGCGTGGTTTTTATTGGTGATGGGGCGTGCAATGTTCCGGCTTCCTGGATGCTAGCGGCAAAGCAGTTGCAGTTTGAGTTAATTATTGCGGCGCCTTCTGGTTATCAACCTTCGGAAATGTTAGTCAAACAAACGGGCGTGAAGGTTACTGCTTCGCTTGAAGAAGCGGTCAAGAATGCTGACGTGCTTTATACCGATGTTTGGGTTTCTATGGGGAAGGAATTGGAAAAGGAAACGCGATTAAAAGCGTTAGGCGGTTATCAAATTAACGAAAAGATTCTTTCTTTGGCTAAACCCGACGCGCTTGTGTTGCATTGTCTGCCCGCTTATCGTGGTTTGGAAATTACGGACTCTGTTTTAGAGCGGCATGCAGAAACTATTTTTACTGAAGCAGAAAATCGTTTGCATGTTCAAAAAGCAATTATCACTTTTCTCAAGCAATCAATTCATTCACAATCGTAGTCATGGAATCGGTTACGAATGCAGTTGAAAATATCCGCACGACAGTGGCATCGTTACATCGCCATACGAATTTATCTGAATGGATTCAATTTGGCATCATCGTTGTTATAGGTTTATTAGCAGTTTGGTTAGTGAATCGTTTCGGGATTCGTTTTTTAGTCAAGATTTTGAAAAATAAACAAATCCCTGCGGCTTATGCGATCGGAGGCGCGATTTCTGCTCCTTTGTGTCTGGTAATGGTGGTGTTTTTTTTGAATACGGCCAAGTCGGTTTTTAAACATATGCCAGGTTGGCTTTGGCAGCGGGTGGAGTATTTAGCTGTCTGGATTTATGGATTTGCGGTGGTGGTTTTTCTTTTTCGTTTGGTGGATATTATTCTTTCTCTTTTGCAAAGAAAATGGCAACAGGCTGATCGAGATCTGAATACCCAAATGATTCGTCTTTTAGGACAGGCATCAAAATTTCTTATTTTGTTCGTGGCCTTAATTATGATTTTGGATCAAGCCGGGATTAAGGTGCTAGGCTTAATTACGGGTTTAGGATTTTTAGGCGCTGCGGTGGCATTGGCAGCGCAAAACACTTTGGCTAATTTGATTGGTTCAGTAGAAATTTTGGCTGATCGACTTTTTAAAGTGGGCGATCGCATTACTTTTTCTGATTATGATGGTTTTGTGACGCGTATGGGTTTGCGAAGTGTGGAGCTGACCTCGTTGTATGGAATTCGCATTAATCTTCCTAACAAAGATTTGGTTGATAAACAAATTCGCAATTTATCGCGTGGACGATTTGTTAACACGAATATTCGAGTGGGTATTACATATGATAGTAGTCGAGAAAAAATTGAGCGGGCAATGAAGTTGTTAGAGGAAATTATTGAGGAGGCAAAACGAAGGTTGGATTTTCCTGAAGTTGAAAGTTATGTGACGCATTTTAGACAAATGGCCGATTATTTTTTGGAGATCGAAATTGTTTTTTGGGCAGTTTATACGACCGGTCGAGAATATTGGGGTATGATGACACCGATTCATCTGGCGATTAAAGAAAAATTTGACGCGGCTGGAATCGAATTTGCTTTCCCTACACAAACGTTACATATTGAAGGTCTTAAAAAATGAACGAAAGGAGCTTTAATTATGAAAATGTCTGTGAATGATTTAACGCAACGTTCCCCTCGTAGTCCTCGGGTTCGTTTAGGAGGTTATGTAATTTTGCCTCGTTGTTTGGATAAATGTCGCGCCGATATCGCTGGCAAAATAGGGGAATATCATTTTGATTGTCCTTTGGATAAACGTTTTTTGAGTTTTGTGGATATTTCTGCGGATGAACTGAAGGAGCAGGTTGCTCGAGATAAAGGTGATCGAGAAATTTTAGAATGGATCACGGCTCATGCGAAACATAAACCAACGGCTTGGGAAATTGCTGAATGGTCGCGTTATCGTGAACAGGAAGTCGCAAGCGATGTGGAGTTCCGAGATTTTGTGCAAAAAACTCATTCTGAACTAGCTCCTCATCGAAGTGATATTGCTACGCTTTTTGATCTTTTGGATCTAGACGATTATGTGAGTTTCGGTGGCAAACCCTAGGTCGGTTTTTTGCAAAAATATTAGAGTATTTCTTTTATTTTTTTCAAAGGCAGAGTGTTGATTACATCTTGTTTTCGGAGCCAACCTTTGCGGGCAATATTGATGCCGATTCGTAAGAAAGCTAATTGTGAGGTGTGATGCGCGTCGGGATTAATGACGCATTTTACGCCTAAATCGCGAGCTAGTTTCCACCAGCGCCAATCCATGTCGAGCCGATAAGGATTGGCATTGAGTTCAATCCACGTGTCATTAGCGACGCAAGCTTCGATAACTTTTTTCACATTCACAGCATAACCGTCGCGTTCTAGTAAAAGACGGCCTGTGAGATGGCCAATAAAAGTAACATGTTCATTTTCGACTGCTTGGATAATGCGTTGTGTCATAGTGGCTTCATCCTGAGAGAAGGAGTTGTGAACGGATGCAACGACATAATCAAGTTGCTCTAAAATATCGTCAGAAAAATCGAGTTGACCGTTTTTTAAAATATCGACTTCGCAACCGGCCAAAAGTTTGAATTCTTCTGATGTTTTATTCCATTGTTGGATTTCTTTTATTTGATTCAAAAGTCGTTCCTCAGAAAGGCCGTTAGCTTGAAAAGCGGCCTTGCTATGGTCTGCAATGCCGAGATATTTCAAGCCCAACGTTTGGGCCGCTTCCGCCATTTCTTGAAGCGAACTTCGACCATCGCTAGCGGTGGTGTGACAATGGAATGTGCCGCAAATTTCGGTCCATTCGATTAATTGAGGAATGGCATGATTTTCGGCTGCTTGAATTTCACCTAGGTCTTCGCGAAGTTCGGGTGGAATATAGTCCAAGCCAAGTTGATTGAAAATTTCTTCTTCTGTTTTACAAAGAATCAACTCTTCTTCTTCGACTGGATTTGATTCGGAATTTGAAATCCTGAAAAGTCCCCATTCACTCATTTTCATGCCGCGTTCAATAGCGCGGTGGCGCATGGCGATATTATGTTCTTTGCTTCCAGTAAAATGGTGCAAGGCGTAAGGATATTCTTTATCGCTTACAACTCGAAGATCACAAGCTAAGCCGTCTTCTAATAAGACGCTGGATTTTGTGTCGCCATGATTGACAACTTCAACCACCAGTGGCAACGAAACAAAATAATCCATTACTTCTTTGGGGCGAGGCGAAGAGGCGAGCAGATCTAAGTCTTTTACTACTTCTTTACCGCGTCGAAAACTCCCTGCCATGCTAACTCGAATAACTGCAGGACATTTTCGTAAGGAATCGACCAGCGTTTCCGCGAGAGCAATAACATCGCCATAACGATGTTTTTCGCTAAAGGTTCGGCGTTGCGCAATACGCGCGAGAATATTTTCCTGAGTTTTTTTTCCCAAAGTGGGAATGTGAGCGACGCGATCTTCCAGACATGCTTTTTCTAAGGAATCAACGGAGTCGATGTTCAATTTTTCATAGAGTAATTTAATTTTTTTAGGACCCAGGCCGGGAATTTGAAAAAGCTCCGTCAAATGAGGAGGAAAAGAGGTTTTGAGTTCTTCAAGATACTGGGATCGACCCGTTTTAACAAGTTCTGTAATTTTTTCTTGCATGGATTTACCAATGCCTGGCAATTCCTCCAAACGATTTTCTTCTACCATTTTTGATAGATCGCCTGTCGTGGTTTGTATGATTCTTACTGCATTTTGGTAGGCACGTGTTTTAAAAGGGTTTTCTCCTTTTAATTCCATAAAAATGGCAATATCCGCGAGGGCGGTGGCGACGTCGTCTTTGGTGATCATGCAAAATTAAATTATCGCATTTAAAGTCTCGATCAATTCTGTAATTGTTTGAGAGGAATGGCTGGCAGATAACGTAACCCGTAGGCGTGCTTGATTTTTGGGAACGGTGGGATAGCGAATGGCTGGAATCCAAAATCCTTTTGCTTTTAAATTTTCAGCGGCTGTAAGCGCTTTTTTAGAATCTCCCAAAATGATAGGAAAGATGGGGCTTTGACCTAAAGTATTATTTACCAAACCTTGTTTGAATTGATCGACGAGTTGCCACAGAGTTTCACAGCGATGCTGGCCTTCTGCGGAGGAAATAAGTCGGAGGCTGGCCAAAGCAGCTGCAGCATTGGTCGCTGGCACAGCAGTGGAGAAAATAAAACTGCGCGCGCGATTGATGAGAAAATCAATGAGAGATCGTGAACCTGCAATATAACCTCCGCTAACACCAATCGCTTTGCTTAAGGTGCCCATTTGGATTTCAACATGATCGTTGACATTTAAATGTTGACAGAGACCCGCTCGTGTTTTGCCGAAAATGCCGGTGCTATGGGCTTCGTCGACAAAAAGCCAAGCCCCATATTTTTCTTTTAAAGTTACGATTTCTTTAAGAAGCGACCAATCGCCATCCATAGAAAAAACGGCTTCGGTAATGATCAATATTTTACTTTTTTTCTCTTTTTTATGAGATTGCGCCCATTTGAGATGGCTTTCGAGTTGTTCAAGGTGATTGTGTTTAAAAATGCGAAGTTTTGCTTGGCTTAGTTTTGCCGCGTCGATAAGACAAGCGTGACATAATTTATCTAAAATAATGACATCTTCCTTACCCACTAAACTGGGAATCGCTCCCACGGCTGTTGCATAGCCGCTGGAAAAAGTTAGCGCAGCTTCTGTTTTTTTAAATTGAGCAAGCGCTTCTTCGAGTTGTTGATGAATTTTGAAATGGCCACAAATTAAACGTGAGGCGCCTGTTCCTGATCCGTAATCTTCCAGCGCTTGAATAGCCGCTTCTTTTAAAGCAGGGTGATGATTTAGTCCTAAATAATCGTTGGAAGAAAAATTGTAGTAAGGTTTTTCGTTTCGATTATGGAGTTGGCGGAGCAGGTTTTGTTGTTGGATTATTTTAAGTTCGTTGGATAAAAAATTTTCAAATGAATTTGTCATGTTAAACAGCTCGTAAAATTTTTCCGGCACTCATAACAAAAGGAACTTTTTTGGTATAATTGACCATGGTTTCATAAGGGTCATTTTGGGGAGAGAATGGAACCGCAATAACATCGGCGAAAGCGCCTGGTTTAAAGCAGCCGAGTTGATCGGTTTGTCGCAACGCGTTTGCAGCATCGAGGGTTACCATGCGCAATAAAGTTTTATAAGACAGTTTGGGTTGGGTGCGATGAAATTGTTGCAAATTGGCGAGGAGGCTTAAGGTGGAGGCACTTGCTAAACTGTCGCTGCCCAAAACTACAGGGATATGGTGTTGATGAAAATGGTCGTAAGGAAAAGGTTTTCGATTGAAATAAGCATGAGTTTCTGGACAGTGAACGATTACAGCATTTATTTTTTTAATTTTTTCAAACGCGCTAGTTGTTAAATAATTGCAATGTGTTAGTAAAGCGCCTTGAGGTAACATTTTTTTTTCTAAAAGACAGTTTAAAGCGTCTTTACCTTGGCAATCGGACATGTCGCGACCGAGTTCTCTTAAAAAATCGTAGAGTTTTCCTGATCGCGAAAGAAACATTTCGTTTTCTTCATAGGATTCGTTGACATGGGTAGTAAAGAGTTTTTTATTTTTTTCTGCTTCTTGTTTGGCGAATTGGTAGAGGGTTTCTGAAGCGGTGTAGGGGGCGTGGGGGGAAAGCGCTTGGTTTTTTTTCGGAAAATGAAATGGCGTTTTGATATCAATCCCTTCTATTGCCCAGTAGGTCCGAATGGGTGGTTGTAGTGTAGCAATGACATCGAGAAATGATTCGATATTCAGAACGGTTGTCGTGCCATGATCGATCAATTCTTCAAAACCATTAAGAATAGATTGGCGATAATCTTCTAATGAGAATGTGGTTTTGAGCTGGATGATTTTTTTTAGCCAATCGACAAAGGATTGGGTTGGAGGAATACGATTTCGCAGTAAAGTGTAATCTAGGTGGCAATGGCAATCGATGAGGCCGGGTGCGATAAGATAACCCGCAAGATCTAGATCGCAATGAGATGGTGTGCCAGATTGTATTTGGATGATTTTATCGTTTTGAATTTCGAGCCAACCTGGCGAAATAGGAGGTCCCGTCATGGGTAGCAGGCATGTGGCTCGAATAATCATAGGTTTGCTTTTTTTAACGGGTGGTTTAGAAAAAAGCGATGAGTTTGCTGCTAATTATTATTATTTGTAGCGTGGTTCTGAGTTTGGCCTATGGAATTTATGGAGGGTTTCTTTTTCGCTGGTTAAGGCCTGATGATCGAAAGACCCCAGCGCATGCGCAGTATGATGGTGTGGATTTTGTGCCTGCGCGAACGGCGGTGGTTACGGGACAACATTTTAGCGCGATCGCTGCTGCGGGGCCGATTGTGGGGCCGATTTTAGCGGGTCTTTATTTTGGTTGGTTGCCTGCTTTGCTTTGGATTTTGTTGGGAGCGATTTTTGTGGGAGGTGTGCATGATATGGCTTCGCTTTTTGCGAGTATTCGTCACAAGGCTTGTTCGATTGCGGAGGTGGTGAGACAGCGAATGAGTCGTTCGGTTTATTTGGTTTTTCTTTTGTTTATTTGGCTTTCGTTGGTTTATGTGATTATTGCGTTTGCGGATTTGACGGCGGCTTCTTTTGCTAAGGCGACTTCTTTTTCTGTCAATTTTGGAGTTGGAAACGAAAGTGCGATTTCTATTTCTGGCGGAGGGGTGGCGACGGCGGCTGTCGTTTATCTTGGGATTAGTGTTTTATTGGGGTTAATTACTTTTCGTTGGAAAGCTTCTTTGTTGCCCGGGGCTGTTGTGAGTGTGTTAGCTATTGGTTTCGCGATTTGGTTTGGTCAACGTTATCCGTTGAATTGGCCTGCTGCGTGGAATGCCACAAAAACGTGGGATTGGGCTTTGTTGGTTTACTGTTTTTTTGCGTCCATTTTGCCGATGTGGTTATTGCTGCAACCGCGCGGTTTTTTGGGTAGTTTATTTTTGTATGCGGTGTTGTTAGTGGGAATAGTGGGAACGGTTGTGGGAACTTTTTCTTCTCAACTTACTTTGCAATTTCCTATGTGGCGTGGTGAAACTTCTCCTATTGGGCCATTATTTCCTTTTTTATTTATCACGATTGCTTGTGGAGCTTGTAGTGGTTTTCATTCGATTGTTTCCAGTGGCACAACGAGTAAGCAGTTGAATTGCGAAAAGGATATCAAGCCTGTGGCGTATGGCGCCATGCTGCTCGAAGCAATGGTAGCAGTTTTAGCGCTGCTTACTTTAATGGTGTTGCCTGCGACAACTTCGTTGAAAAATCCGGATGCTATTTTTGCGCAGGGAATTGGTCGTTTGCTTTCTTTTTTTGGCGTGCCAATGGAGTTTGCGATTACTTTTGGGTTGCTTGCGTTTAGCACATTTATTTTTGATACACTCGATGTTTGCACACGTTTAGGGCGTTATGTTTTTCAGGAGTTACTGGGTTTGCAAGGGAAATGGGCTGGGGTTTGGGCCACCGCAGTAACTTTGGCGTTTCCTGCAATTTATTTATCTATAGCACCCGAAGGAGTTTGGCGACAGTTTTGGATTATTTTCGGAACGAGCAATCAATTGTTAGCGGCTCTTACTTTAGTCGGAGTTTCTGTTTGGTTGAAAACGCAACAACGCAATCCTTGGCCTGCGTTAGCACCGGCGATTTTTATGTTAGTGATTACTGGGATTGCTTTGTTTCATAGTTTAAGTTCTTTTGGGAAAATTCTGATTAGTTCACAAAAAATTTCTTCTATCGTTTTTTTAAATTTTGGTATTACGCTTGTTTTATTGGCGTTAGGGTTTTTTGTAACGTTTCAAGCGTTTAAAACGTTGAGTTTTAAAGTAGTCGCAGCAAGCGATTCATCACGAGCACAAATCAATTTTTAAGACGAGAAGTGATATCTAATACCTGTTGCAATTTTTTCCAGGCTTTGCCTGAAGCTAAAATTTCTTGAGCAACAGCAACGCCTTCTTCCAGACTTTTCACTTTATCTGTTAAAAATAAGCCAGCCCCCGCATTCAATGCCACAATATCTCGACGAATGGTTTTATCTTCGCCTTTTAAAATATGAGTTATTATTTCAGCTGATTCTTTTGCGCTTTTTACTTCTAACAATTTGCTATCACCTTTTTTAAAATTAAAGTTTTTCGGTGAATAAGTTTTATGCTGAAAACTATGGCCGTTCCACTCGCGCCAAATCGAAGGTCCCAAAGGAGAAAGCTCATCCATATATTCATCTTTTTCGTTTTTTCCGCAGACTACAGCCGCACGCCTTAGACCCATGAGGCTTAAGGCTTCGATATGGCATTCTGTCCAACTTTCATGAGGAACGCCCAATAATTGGATAGGAGGTTTTGCGGGATTAATTAAAGGACCAATTAAATTAAAAATGGTTCGATATCCTTGTTTGGCTACTGCTTTTCGAAGCGGAGCTATTTTTTTAAATATTGGATGATAATTTTGAGCGAAAATAAAACAAATGTTTGTTTTCTTAAAACACTCTAAAGTTTCTTTAGGAGTAACATCAAAAGTAATATTAAAAGCTTCGATCAAATCGAAACCACCAGATTTTGATGTGATGCTGCGATTGCCATGTTTAGTAACTTTAATCCCAGCCGCGGCAATTACAAAACTAGCACAGGTGGAGACATTAAACGTATTTCGTCCATCACCACCTGTTCCACAAAGATCAATAAATCCTTCTTTTCTGATTTCATCAGGAATGGGCAAAGGTTTAGCCATTTCGCGTAAGACGAGAGAAAAGTCAGCAACTTCTTGGGGTTGCTCAATACGCTTAGTTAAAGCGATAAGAAACTTGACCTTTTCTATTTGGTTTACTTTATCATCTATTAAAATCGATAAAATTTCTTGAACGTCATTTTTTTCAAAAATTTTTTCAGAGACAAGTTTGGTCCATGTATTTAAATCGCGAGACATGATTAGATAAATTTAAATTCCAGCCGCAGCGGCAAAGCGTTGTTTATCGATCGCTTTCATGTAAGCTTCTTGTGGAGAAACTTGGCCTGATTTTAAAACTTTCATGATGGCATCGTCCATGAGTTGCATGCCGTCGGCTTTGCCCGCGACGAGAACGTCTTGCAGTTTTTGTGTGGCGCCTTCGCGAATAATGGCGCCGACTGCAGGATTGGAGACGAGGATTTCGTTAACGGCTAAGCGTCCCGGTTTATCGCAACGTTTTAATAAAAGTTGTGCAACAACTCCTCGTAAAGAGGCCGCTAACATGGTGCGGACTTGTTGTTGTTGATCGGAAGGGAAGACGTCAATTAAACGGTCGATGGTTTTTCGCGCATTATTGGTATGCAATGTGCCGAAAACTAAGAGACCCGTTTCAGCGGCGGTAAGGGCTAAAGAGATTGTTTCTAAATCGCGCATTTCACCCACGAGCACGATATCGCAATCTTCGCGTAAGGCAGCTTTTAACCCTCGAGCAAACTCTGGTGTATCATTGGGAACTTCGCGTTGGGTAATGACACTTTTTTTGTTGCTGTGAACAAATTCAATGGGTTCTTCAATGGTTACAATGTGACGGGATAGGTTGGTGTTAATGTAATCGATTAGGGCTGCCAAGGTGGTGGATTTACCGCTACCGGTGGGACCCGTAACCAAAACTAAACCACCTCGCAAATGAGCAAAATTTTTAATTACTGGTGGCATACCGAGTTCTTCCAAGGAAGCAATTTGTGTGGGGATTAAACGGAAAACGGCGCCATAACCATTGACTTGTTTTAAGAAATTACAACGAAATCGAGAGTTTTCATTCATTTCGTAGGCGAAATCGAGATCTCCACTTTTCTCAAATTTTTCCCAGCGTTTATCACCTGCAATTTCTTTCAGAAGTTGTTGCATTTCGTCATGCGTGAGAATTTGTTCTCGGATGGCACTAATTTCGCCATGGATTCGAATTTTAGGTGGCTCACCTTCACCTAAATGAAGATCAGAGCCATGAGCTGCAATAAGTTGTTCAAAAAATGCGTCGATTTTTGCCATAACTACTTTTGTAAATAAGGATAAAATAATTTTTTCTGATCGGCACGTTCGAAAGCTTCTTGAGGCGTGATTAAATCCGCGGTGAGTAATTCCATTAAGGAGTCGTCCATAAGTTTCATGCCTTGACGTTTTCCAGTTTGGATGACACCGGGCAGCATGAAAGTTTTACTATCACGAATGAGCGCGGCAACTGCAGGTGTGTTGATTAAAATTTCGAGAGCTAAAACCATGCCTTGACCGTCAGCGCGAGGTATGAGTTGTTGGCTGATAATGCCACGCAAAGATTCACTGACCATGACGCGAATTTGATCTTGTTGATCGACGGGAAAGACATCGAGCACTCGATCCAAGGTGCGTGCTGCGTTGGCAGTGTGGAGTGTGGAGAAAACTAAATGGCCTGTTTCTGAAGCGGTAATGGCTAACGAAATGGTTTCCAGATCGCGCATTTCACCGACCATAATTACGTCCGGATCTTCGCGCAATGAGGCGCGCAAAGCAGTGGCAAATGATTTGGAATGATTGCCGATTTCGCGTTGGGTGATATGGCAGTTGATCGGACTAAAGGCGTATTCGATGGGATCTTCCAAAGTGATAATGTGATCGTGGCGTGCACGATTGACTTCTTGCACAAGGGCAGCAAGGGTAGTGGATTTACCACTTCCCATGGGGCCGGTGACTAAAACAAGACCGTTTGTGTATTGAGTGAGAAGTTTTAGTTGATCAGGTAATTCTAATTCTTCCATGGTGCGGATATGCGGATTGATCAAGCGAAATACGGCATCGTAACCGCGACGTTGTTTAACAATACTTGTTCGGAATCGGCCTAGATGCGATGGAGCATAAGAAAAATCGCAATCGCCTTTTTCTTTTAAGCGATTTTTTTGTGTTTCGTCTAAAAAATTCATTACCAATTTCTCTGTATCGGCCGGTTGTAAAGGTGAGGCTTCAGGCCAAATCGGTTGCAACACACCGAAACGTCGCATAAGGGGTGGTGCTCCGACGCCAAGATGGATGTCGGAGGCTTGAAATTGTTGAGCGACGCGCAAGTAATCGTCCACGTTTTGACAGCTTTGTGAGGAAGCAGAAGGCTCACCTAACGTGGCAGTAGTGGGATCGGCGATAGAGGCTTGATTTTGGGATTCGGTGATGGCGTCGCGAAACTTTTTTATTTGCTTTTCATTTAGCAGTTGTTGTTCCTCCAGAAAATCCAAGGCCGAAGCGCCGGGAAGTTTTGCTAGAGCGGTTTCTACTGCTGCTTTTTGTTCAGGAGTAATCCAACCTTGTTCCAACGAAATGGAAAGCACGTAATCATTATACTGAACCGACATAAAAAAAGTTTATCGGACTGCTAAGGCAAGGGAAGAAAATAGTGAATTGATTTAATATCCTAAAACAAACGGAATCGTGGGCTGGTTAAAAAATAAATGCTTGCCCCATAAAAAAGAATGATAAGAATTTGTGCCCAAAGATAAGTCTGACTCAGGTGTCCGGTGCATAGGTTAATGATCCAGATCAATAAGCTGAACCCAATCACGGCAGCCAAAGCATAGCAAGCCCAAATTCGATCTGCCATAATTTCCACGGCGCTTAATATCATTCCTAAGGGAACCAAAAAAAAGAATAATTTTGTTGTGCCAAACAACTTAAAACAAACGGTGAAAGGGACGGCCAAATAAAAGCCGACTGCTAACATGTTTTTTACTGCGTGGGGCATAAAGCCACCGATTCCCAAAGACCATATTCCTTCGATTAGGACTAAAGCACAAAAAGCGGCCCAAACGAGGTAAATGAAACCAAATATTTTTGATACCATAGACTAGTAATAAATAATTAGAGCCAAAAATCGAATAAAGTCGAGTTTGCTTTTTAATGGTCGAAGGTTGCTAAACTTCAGTTTTTTAGTCGGTATCGAATCCTAATAAATTTCCCAGCCACCAACTGATGCCACGAAACGCTAATCCCAAAAGAGTTAAAGGATGTCGAAAAAGCACTTTTTTGATTTGAGAAGAAAGGTCTTCTTGAGGGTTTTTAAGAGTTCCCGAAAGTCTGACAGTAGCCCAGCAAAGACCATCTTGTTTCTCTTTGAAAACGGTAGTTTCGGCTTCGGGTAGCCATCGTAGTGATTCAGCTGGTAATCCGACTTTGAATTTTCCTGACAAGGTTTTATTTGGATTTAAAATGAAATAGCCTTTTAAGCCGAATTTGTCTTTGGCGAGAAGATCGATGTTAGAGAAACGAATATGTCCCTTCGCAAGTTTTTCCCATTGTAATGAAGCGCGATTAAAGGTGAGATGACGAAAAGTGGGGTCTTTTAAAAATCTGCTTAGCGATTTGAGAAGAGCAAGGTTAGTCGCTTTGCCTTGCTCAATACGCAAAGCGCCTTTTCCTGAGCCTTTTTCCCAATCATCTTTCAGTCCTGACCAATTAATCGTGCCTTGTGCATTTCCCGAAAGATGGTTTTTCAATCTTTCGGGAAGAAATGTTGTGATGGAATTCAAATGAAATTTGGATGTGAAGTTTAATCGTTGGGTCGCGAAATAATCCAATTTTCCTAATATTTGAAAATAGTTTGGGGCGTCAAACTCAAAGGAAGTGGCTTGAAAATTTTTTTTCCAATAAACAAAGTTGGCTCTTGCTTTTTTAAAGAAAAAATAATCGGGACAACGAAGAGAGTAAGTGTTTAACATGTTTTTTAAACGCTGAGGCGTCAATAATTCTGCGCCATCAAGAATGACATGGCCGGAGGCTTGAGAGCCTTCAATTTCTCGCAAAAGACCTTTCCACCAGAGTTTGCCGCGTAATTCTGCTTTCAAACGAGGTTTTAGGGTCATAGCTACCCAACGAGCAAGTGGCATGTCTGAAAAGCGCAGAGAAAATTCGCCTTCACTCGTTTTCCAATCATAGGCGGCCCAACCTTTCAAATGCATTTTATTGCGAACACGTAAATCTAACTCATCCACTTGAAAACGATCGTTACGGTAATCAAAATGGCATTGAGCTTGATCAAAATCCATTCTTAGCAAATCAGGATTTTTGTAGCGTTTTGCAATGGCTTCAAGCCAGGGCCAGGCTTCTAAATGTGTTTCTAATAATTTTAATTCGCCTGTGGAAGTGGTATTTTTACCAGAGGAATCGGTTTCCCAACGCATATTGCCTGTGATCAGTCCTCGCAAACGATCGTGTAAAAGAGGGGGTAGGGTTTGCGCAAAAGGCAACTTTTCCACGGCAAGCTGAGCGGAAATACTTTTATCGTTTCGCATGCCGATACGGCCTCGCAAGTTGACTCGCGAAAGATTGGTGCTTTGTCCTAGTAGAATGGCTTCTTCGATATCCGCTTTATCTCGTGTGATAAAAAGATTTAATTTTTTTACTGTTAAAGGGGGTAAAAGAGGGAAGTAGAGAGTGCCGTTTTTAATGGAATATTTAAAATCTTGGCCGATCATGGTCGCATCGATATGGACTTGATGCAAAATGCCCGTTCCGTTTTGAAAAGGAAACTTCACCTCAGCATTGGGACAGGTGATTTGAGGGCAATAAAATCGTTGAGGCATTAACCAAGCATACCAAGGACGCTTTTCCTTAGAGGGCTTTATTTTGATAGCATCATTGGGAGCGCGTAATACGAAATGGCCGCTTGCCACATCAATGCGATCCAATTGCCAGACACCTCGAAAAATAGCTGTGGGATTAAACACAGCTTGAATATTCGTGGCTCCAATGAATCCGATGGCTTCTCCGGGCCACCCCGTTGCTGAAAAATAAGGAGTGGAAATTTTCCAGCCTTCCAAAGATAGAGGGCCGAATGCACCTTTGACTTTTATCGCATTTGAAACAGCGTGGGATAGGCTCGAATGGATAGCTGGATTTTTGACGAGTTTTGGCAGGCGAGCTATTATCAAAGTATAAGTGAAATATAGGACAACGGAGCCAATAATTGCCAAAGTGCTAAAAATTAAAATTTTTTTTCGCTTTTTCAAAACGTAATAAAACGCTAACACGAGCTAAGTCATAAGAAACTAAAAATTAAAGAAATGAACCAATCCATTCTTCATATTGCTTTAATGGTAAGGGATTATGATGAGGCAATAGATTTTTATACGCGCAAGTTGCATTTTATTTTGGTGGAAGATACTTATCAACCCGCGCAGGATAAAAGGTGGGTTCTTATTGCTCCACCGGGTTCTCGTGAAACCACTTTATTATTGGCTCGAGCTGTTACACCTGAACAAGAAAGTTTTATTGGAAATCAAGCGGGTGGAAGAGTTTTTCTTTTCTTAAAGACGGATGATTTTTGGAGAGATTATCTTGATATGAAAGCCAAGGGGATCAAATTTATTAGAGAGCCTAAACAAGAGGATTATGGAACCGTAGCAGTTTTTGAGGATTTATACGGACATCGTTGGGATTTAATTGAGTTCAATCGAGATCATTCGATTATTACGCACATGATAGAATAGATTTAACGATTTTACTTAGCTTTTCCAATAATTCGCAATCGACTAACCCCGCCGTCCGGGAATATATTAAGTTTCACGTGTGTGCAAGAGCCGATCGATTTTAACTCTTTTTCAAAATAATGTTGAGTATGCGCTTGCAATTTTGTTTTAGGCAAAATTTCTTTCCATTCAACTTGATGATAAGTCAAACCGTCAACAGCAGTGTCTGGCAAATAGCAACCTTCTAAAGAAGCCGTGTCAGGATAATTTCCTTTAAAATGGTTGGTATCGATTTCAATCTTTTGAATTTCACCAGGAAGACCGAGTTTCACAATGCTCCAATCAAAGCCGGGTCCGCGTCGTCGTCGTGTTTCCCAACCTTCTCCCATATTCGCGGCACGACCGGGCATGATAAGATTATCTTTCGGACTAAAAAACATGTCACTGCAAGCTGTTACAATACCGCCATTTTCTAGCGCGGCCAAATCCAGCACTTGATCTTTTTTCTGGCCCAAATCAGGAATGACCTCGCCATACACGCGAAAACGGGCCACACCGCCGTCGGGATAGATGTTAAGTCGGAGGTGAGTCCAGCGTTCATGGTTACCCACAGCAAAAAGATTTTGAAAACCCGGTCGCAGCGGTGATTTAGGAAGAATTTCTTTCCATGCCCACGTCTCTGGCGAACCGCTTTCCTTTTCCACTGCACACGCGTCAATAGAAGCGTAAGCGGGATTATTTCCTAAAAAATGATTGGTATCGATATCGACACCATGAATTTTGCCAGCTAATCCCAAGCGAATGACGCACCAATCATGACCCGGAACTCGTTTGCGTCGACTTTCCCAGCCGTCCATCCATTTACCATTTTCAGTGAACTTATCCGGTATAAAAATGCCTCGACCCGGTTTTAATAAATTTTCTTTGGGCGCAAAAAAATCGTCACTAGCGAGCAACGTTTTACCGCCAATTTTTTCTGCAGCCAGATCGACTAATCCCACAAAGGCTGCGCTTTCTTTTGAAATATCCATAATGTTTTAAGTTTAAGTTTGAAAAAATTATTTAACTTCCGCGATAAGTGCTATAAGCCCACGGCGAAGCGAGTAAAGGAACATGATAAGAAGCTGAAGCATCCGAAATATTAAATCGAATAGGAACTTGATCGAGGAAAGGGGGCTGAACCAGCAGCGTTGACGCCTTTGTAGAAAAGTAACCCGCAACATCAAAAACTAATTCGTAGCGCCCAACTTTCATCTCATTTTCGTTCAAAAGTGGCGCATCCGTGCGACCATCCTGATTGGTTTGCACGGTTTTTAAAAGTTTTCTTTGATCTCCCTGATATTGCCAAAGTTCAATGCGAACACCTGCTGCGGGTTTCCCATGAACGGTGTCTAAAACGTGAGTGCTAAGTTTAGCTGCCATATTTTTATTTTAAAATTTGTCCGTTATTAAATCGCGTAAACGAAATTCTGCAATTTTATAAATTTCTTCTAAAGCAGTTTTCATTTCTTGTTCGCGACTGTTTTGTAGCCGATTTTTAAAACCGTTCAAGATTGCTTCTTTTTTATTGAGCCGTGCGCAAATGATAAAGGGAAAACCAAATTTTTCGCGATAAGCACGATTATTATTTTGAAAAAGCTGAATTTCCTCCGTCGAAAGTTGAGTCAAACCTGCGCTGGTTTGTTCCTGAGTGGAGGCTTGAGTCAGCTTACCTTCCAAAGCTATTTTCCCAACGAGATCGGGGTGAGCGTTGAGAAGCGCCAACTGTTTTTTTTCCGACGATTGAGTAACAATCTTACAAAGTTTTTGATGCAATTCAGAACCACTAGAAAAAGGTTGAAATTTCCATCCCTCTTCCGCAATCCATGGCGAATGTTCAAATACTCCGCCAAAGATTTTAGTGAATTCGCTTTGCGAAAGTTGATTGATTTCAGATAGGGTCATATTAATCCAAATATTCGTAAGCGGGCAGGGTAAGGAAATCACTAAATTCTGCGCTTTTTGACATGCGCGAAAAAAGTTCTACTGCCCGATCAAAATGGCCGTTTTCATAGCGTTCCTTGCCGATTTCGTTTTGAATTGTTTTTAGCTCTTGAGGCACTAGCGAATCATAAAGTTCCGCAGTGACGATTTGGCCATTAGTCAGTTTGGCGCCGTAGCGCAGCCATTGCCAGACTTGCGCGCGTGAGATTTCCGCTGTGGCGGCATCTTCCATCAAATAATAAAGCGGCACACAACCTAAACCGCCCAGCCAAGCTTCCAAATATTGGATGCCCACGCGCAAATTGGTTCGAAAACCGTCTTCGGTCATGGTGCCATCAGGCACTTTGAGTAAATCTTTCGCTGTAACTTGAACATCATCGCGTTGGCGAGAAATTTGGTTGGCTTGAGGCATGTGTTTGTCGAATGCTTGTAGCGCTACGGGGACTAATCCGGGATGTGCTACCCAAGTGCCATCGTGACCATCCGTGGCTTCGCGTTCTTTATCCGCGAGTACTTTTGCTAAAGCGGCTTCATTGGCTTGGGGATCATTTTTAATTGGGATTTGGGCAGCCATGCCTCCCATGGCGTGCGCGCCGCGTTTATGACAAGTCTTAATAACATGCAAAGCATACGAGCGCATGAAATGAGTTGTCATAGTCACTTGCGAGCGATCCGGTAATAAAAAACGGGAATGATTTCTCAATTTTTTAATGAAACTAAAAATATAATCCCAACGACCACAATTGAGTCCTGCTGAATGATCGCGAAGTTCATAAAGAATTTCTTCAGCTTCAAATGTGGCAAGAATCGTTTCAATTAGAACGGTTGCTCGCACGCTACCACGCGGAATTTTGAGAGTGTCTTGCGCGAAATTAAAAACATCGTTCCAAAGACGCGCCTCGAGATGGTTTTCCATTTTTGGCAGATAAAAATAAGGGCCAGAACCTTTATCCAAAAGGGCGCGCGCATTATGAAAAAAGAAAAGAGAAAAATCGAAAAGACTTCCTGAAATGGGTTTGCCTTGCCACAAAACATGTTTTTCAGGTAAATGCCAACCACGAGGTCGCACCATGAGCGTGGCAATTTTTTCTTTCAGCGCATACTGCTTGCCATTGGGTGCTGTAAAGTCAATCTTGCGTTGGATTGCGTCGCGAAGATTGATTTGGCCTTCGATCATATTTTCCCAGGTTGGTGAACTGGCATCTTCGAAATCGGCCATGAAAACTTTCGCGTCGGAATTTAACGCATTAATGACCATTTTGCGATCAACAGGGCCAGTGATTTCTGTGCGACGATCTTGTAAATCTTTGGGAATAGAAGCGACCTTCCAGTTTCCTTGTCGAATCGATTCGGTGCTCGCAAGAAAATCAGGTAGTTTGCCCGCGTCCAATTCCTTTTGGCGTTCGACTCTTTTTTGGAGCAGAGCATCGCGCCGATCCGAAAATTCTTTCACGACTTGTGAAACAAAATGTAAAGCCTCCGGGGTCAGAATAGTTTCTGAACCTTTTACCGGAGTTCCGAGAAGGGTTAAATCTGAAGCAGACATAAAAAGAATTAACGGAAATTTTTCTTAAAAGACAAGCCGATGTTTTTAGTTACTTGCTAGCACTTTCGCCAGCACAGCCAGAGAGGTATTTGAGTTACTTCGCCTTTTTTATTTTTGTCGAGGAGTCGGTCAATGGTATATTAAGTTTATAACCGACACCATGAACGCTTTCTAAAACGTTCTCATCAATTGCTGTGCCCAATTTTTTTCGGAGTTTTACAATTGTTTGATCCAGAGTGCGGGTGGTGCCGTAATAGTCGTAGCCCCAAACTTCATTTAGGAGACGATCGCGCGATAAAACTTCGCCAGGATGTTTGAAAAAAAGCTGCAAAACTTTTAACTCTTTCGGGGTTAATGGGTGCACGATTTTTCCGCGACTGAGTTGAAACGTTTTGGGATTAATCGTGGATTGGCCAATGGAAAAGACCCCGTCATGAACTGCAGACAAAGGTTGACGTCGACGCAGTAAGGCATGAATGCGCGCTTGCAATTCGCGAACTCCAAAAGGTTTTGTAACGTAATCATCGGCGCCCAAATCCAGTCCAATGACTTTATCCAATTCCTGGCTTTTTGCGGTTAACATTAAAATAAGCGAAGAGACTTTTCTTTGGCGCAGCGTTTTGCAGATGTCGTAACCACTTACTCCAGGCAACATGATATCGAGCACGATGAGGTCGGGCTTGAATTTTTCGCATCGTTCAATCACTTGATCGCCACGATCGCAGGTTGCGATTTCAAAATCGTCTTGGAGCATTTCTTCCAAGCCCAGACGAATGCTGGGATCATCTTCTACAATCAGGATTTTTGTTTTCATAAATTTCAACTGGTTTCCAAAGGCAATTCGAGCGTGAATGAGCTTCCACCGCCTTTTCGAGGTTCATAATCAATATCGCCTCCATGCGAGCGAGCAATTCTCCGTGCTAACGTTAATCCCAAGCCTGAGCCTTGAATGCCGCTGTTGAGAGAGTTGTGGGCACGGAAAAATTTTTCGAAAATCTTTTCTTCACAACCTTTGGGTACTCCATCACCACGGTCTTTTACGGAAATGCGCACTTTCGATTGATCCATCGGACAACTGATTTCGATGTCGATTCGGCGATTTTTGCCACCATATTTTTCAGCATTGGAGAGAAGATTGAGAATAATTTGTCCAATTGCGTCGCGATCAGCTTTGATGAGGCAAGAAGCCTGCGTGTTTTCCAGGTTTAATTGAAACCCATTTGCTTCTAAGTGAGGTTTGTAATTTGTCACAATGTCTTCAACGATTTTGACTAAATCGCAACTTTGCATGTCATAATTTTTTTCGCCCCGTTCCATGCGCGAAAAATCTAAAATATTATTAATAAGTCGCGTTAAACGATTGGCTTCGGAGGAAATGATTTTTAAGTAGGATTGTTGTTTTTCTTCAACGATGGTTTTGCCAGAGGTTAACAATTCTGAGAAAATTCGAATAGAAGTTAAAGGCGTTTTGAGTTCGTGGGAAACGTTGCTAACAAAATCGGTTTTTTGTCGCGCGAGTTTGACTTGGCGATGCAGATCGGAAAAGATGAGCCAGCCCCCTACGATAATGGCTAATACGAGAACTAGAACAATGAGGCTGATGGTGAGTTTTAAGGTTTGTGCGGATTGATTGAGTTTTTTAGGGTTAAGCAAATAGGCGGCGACTTCCCAGTGAGGCAACATTTCACCAATTTCTGTGGCGACAAAGGGGCGTTTCCAATCGGTTTGATAATCTTTTTCGCTTAAAGCGATGGGTTTGCCTTTTTCATCCAGAACCGCGAGACAAATTTCGCTGCCGTTTTCGTATTGAGGTTGATAGGCCGCAATGGTTGTTTTAATTTTTTCTCGAATTTGGTTTAAATTGAGTTGCGCCCCAAAAATGAGTTGAGGATCGCGAGGGGAACGATACCACATGATCAACTTTAATTGATTTTGTAAAAAGCGCGCTAAAACACCTGAAGTAGAAGTGCCCACGATTTGACGAAATTCCGCTTCTTGACTTTCTAATTGTGAAATCGCTTGGGTTTGCGGTTTTAAATCTTTTTGTGGAATAACGTTGCGAACGATATTGGCTTTGGGTTTGGAAACTAATCCTTTATCGGAAAAATCCTCTTTTTGGGATCGTTTCATTTTTGGAGTAGAAGCCTGAGAGGAGACAGGGGCTTGTTGAACACTTTCATTCAATGCTTCGTTTTCATAGGCCTTTTCTTCTGTTTGAAAAGTTTCGGATATGGGTTTTTCTTTATTTTCTTCAATCGTTTTTCTTTGATAAACTTCGACTGTTTCTTGGTTGTTGAGAAAAAGTGAGTTGTCAGTTAAAAATCGTTTCGCAACTGGCCCGTCCAAAGGGGAGGGTGAGAGAATCACGCCATCGACAAAAACAACAAAACCCACTTCTGCCCACGGCCATTTTGCAGTGAGCTCTCGATTAAATTCGGGAGCCATTTCGCGTAAATGACGATCGGCTAACAAATCTTCCACTTGTTGACCGAAGTCAGTTTGGATATCGGAAATGGTGTTGCGAATGGTTTCAGCAGTGGATTCGGTGGTGCTTTGATGAATTAACGCCTGTTGGCGTTCCATGACAAATTGTTGATCCCTCAGAGATCGAATGGCCAAAAAGGCTAGCAGCAAACTAGGAGTTAATACGGCTGCTAGAAAAACAACGGCCACTCGTCTCATGTCGGGATTATTCCGGAAATTATCGTTTACGGCAATGTCTGTTTATTATTTTGCGTTTTTTTGTTTATAAACATCCGATTTTAGCACTTTACGTTGTGATTTGCTCATCGAACCACTTTCCATATCTTCTGCTTGTTCGCGCAAGGCTTGTTGTTCTTTTTTAATTTTGGGTTGCATCGCAACAGGCGCGCTCGCATAGGCCGCATCTAATTTTTCCATTTGTCGATTTAATGTTTGGCTAGCGGCTCGATAATCATTAGCGTCGGCTTGTTCCACTGCTTTATTTCTTGCAGTCACATTGCCCATTAACTCCCGTTCTGTTGCTACGGTTTGATTGATGGAAGATTCGGCTTTTTTATGATCTTTGGTGTATTGAACTTGCACGGTTTTTTCTACCGTTTGCATTTTTCCTGATTCTGTTTCATCGGAAAAGGAGGTTTTTATTTTGGCAACGGTCAAGGTTTGATCCGGCTTACCTTTGGGCAAACGACAGCGTAAAAAGACGTAACGATTTTGGCCGGAAGCCAGTTGGTTAAGATTAATTTTGGCATAACCTTTCTTAAATTGTTCATCGCGACCCATTAAATCAATAGGTTCCACGCCAGGAGGCAAAGTGATTTCTAAGCAAATATTTCGGGCGACAACAGAAAAGAGTTCGCCTAATTCTTTAGAAAAAATGTCCGGTAAATCTTCAACATCTTTAACATAATAATAATTTGCATCGCTAGCTTCTGCTAATGAAGCCATCAAATCTTCATTGTAATCGTCGCCGATGCCCATGGTTGTGACGGCAATGCCATCTTTGGCAATGCGTTGGCCTAAAGCGCTGATTTCGGAGTTGGAACTAGGCCCAATGTTGGCGAGACCATCTGACAGTAAAATGACGCGATTAATTTTTTTAGCAGAAAAATAGCGTTGCACTTGGTCGGCGCCTTGTTCGACACCTGAGTAAAGTGCGGTGCCTCCACCGGCTTCAATTCGTGAAATGCGAGATTTCAATCGATCTTTATCTTCCACGGGTTGTGCTGGGATTAGGATTTGAACTTCGTTGTCATAAACTACGAGTGAAAAAATATCTTCGTCAGAAAGTTGATTAACGAGGGCAATGGCCGCTTGTTTGGCTTGCTCGAGCTTGGCGCCTTCCATTGATCCTGAGCGATCTAGCACGACGGCGAGATTTAAGGGGAGGCGATGGTGATGATGTGGAATGTGTGAGGCGGTGAGGTCAATTTTGATTGCCACCTCTTTTTCGTCATCGACTAAGAGCACTTCCTGATCAGGATTCACTTTAACTTCCAGGGTTTCCTTTGCGTGGACGGAAAAAATAAAAAGTCCGGCAAAGCCAATTAAGAGTAATCGAAATAATTTCATATATCATATGATGACATAGGTGGTGCAATGGGTTGTTATCGGGCTGTAAAAGAATTGTAAAAAAATTGTGATGGTCTATTGCTTGGTAGTTCTAATTATTGCATGAAATCTTTTTCCCCTTCTGTTTTTTCTGAAGCGTTGCATCGATGCCATGATTATCGAGCTTTGATTCAGGGATGGAAAAAAGCGGCAAAAAAAATGGGTGTAAAACTTCAGCCTTACAGTAATTATGATGGAGAGACGCTTTATTATTTAAGCAATGGATGCCCCGAGTCTTCAAAAGATTTTTCACTTTATCTTTCGGCTGGGATTCATGGCGATGAGCCTGCCGGGCCTACTGCGCTTTTGCGATGGGCAGAATGTCATGTAAAAGAATTAAAAAAAATCCATTATTTGATATTTCCTTGTTTGAATCCTTGGGGAATTAAAAATAATTTTCGTTACGATTCAAAAGGAAATGATCTCAATCGATTTTTTAAAGCAGGTGTGAAATTAGTCCCGTTTGTTGCGTGGCGACGATTATTGAAACAGTTTCGATTTGATGCTGCATTGATGTTGCATGAAGACTACGATGCGCAAGGTGTTTATCTTTATGAATTGGATCGAACAGGTGATCGTTGGGGAGCGGATTTGATTCAAGCAGTGCAATCCTGGATTGTGCCGGAACCGCGGAGAAGGGTGGATGGGCGACGTTGTAAGGATGGTTTAATTCAGCCGGTTATTGATCTGAAGCGGTTAAATTTGCATCCCGAAGCCATTTATCTTTATTTTCATCATACGGATCGTTCTATCACAATCGAAACACCTTCGGAATTTAGTTTGGCGCGACGTGTCGAAGCTCAAGTGGCGATGATACAGAAAGCGGTGCAGCGACTTATTCAAAGAAGGTGAAAATAGTTTGAGGTCGCAAAATGCGATCTCAAGTAGCCAAATTTTAAGGTGAATTTTTTGTTGCCTCACGAAATTGAACACGCTCAATTTTGGTTGCGAGTCCGGAAGTTTCATCGACTTCAATAAAAGCGCCGTTGATTCGAATATCGCGCTGGCTCAAATACCAACGTTGCGGAAGAAGGGTAAGGTAACGCTGAATGACGCCTTCTGCCTCGCGACCGATTACTGAATCATGTGCGCCACACATGCCAACATCGGTTTGATAAGCGGTGCCTTTTGGAAAAATTTCCTCGTCAGCTGTGGCCACGTGCGTGTGTGTGCCCACAACAGCAGAAACCTTTCCATCCAAAAATCGGCCAAAAGCAATTTTTTCGGAAGTTGCTTCTGCATGAAAATCAACCAAAATACAATTCGTTTCTTTTTTTATTTCTTTAAGAATTGGTTCGATCAACAAAAAAGGGTTATCTAATTCTGGTTTGATAAAGGTGCGTCCTTGGGCGTTGATGATGCCGAGTTTTTTTCCATTGCCTTGAACGATGACATGGCCTTTACCTGGAGTGCCTTCGGGGTAGTTAAGAGGGCGCAATAAGCGAGGTTCTGTTTCGAAATAGGAAACCACTTCTTTTTGATCCCAAACGTGATCGCCGAGCGTGATCACATCCGCGCCGTAGCGCATGAGTTCAATCGCTAGTTTGGAAGTGATGCCATTGCCGCCGGCTGCATTTTCACCATTGATGATCACAAAGTCGGGTTGATATTTTTCTTGGGCTAAAGGTAAAAGATTTTTTACGGCTTCGCGTCCCGGTTCTCCCACAACATCGCCTAAAAAAATGATTCGCATAATGATATTAAATAAATTCTATTTCTCCGACCTGGGGAATAAAGCCTTTTTCCGCACTACGATTTAAAAAAGTTTTTATGGCTTTTTTGCCTCGATCGCCATAGTCCAGGGTTAATTCATTCACATACATGCCGATGAACTGGTCTGCGTCTTGCGCGTTAAGTCCGCGTCCTAAAGGGAGAGCATGTTGCACACCAGCTTCGCGATGGGTTAGGCCGTAATGAATGCTCTTTTTTAAAAGAGTTGAAATGGATTGCATAGAGGTTTTGCCCAGAGATCGTTTGATGGCATTGCCACCTAAAGGTAAAGGAAGGCCATCGGTTTCTTGAAACCACCATTTGCCTAAATCTTCGCATAAAACAAAGCCCTCTTTTTGATAGGTGAGTTGGCCCTCGTGAATGAGTAATCCCACTTCGGCTTCGTTGCGATGTAGTGCGTCAAAAATTTGATCAAAAGGAACCATGACAAAAGAGAAAGCTTCACCGCCTTTGCCATCTAAATAAAGTTGTAGGGCAAGATAAGCGCTGGTCATTGTGCCTGGCACGGCGATTCGCACTTTTTTCAAATCTTTTTTAGCGTGAAATTTTTTCCCCACTAAAATAGGGCCGTAATTATCACCCATGCTTGCGCCGCTAGAGAGTAAAGCATAATGCTTCGTTAAATGAGCGTAGGCATGAATCGAAACGGCCGTGATATCGAGTTCTTGGCGTGTGGCGCGTTCGTTAAGGGTTTGGATGTCTTGTAAGATGTGTTCGAATTCAAATTCGCCCGTGTCGATTTTATGTTTGGCCAAGGCGTAAAACATAAAAGCGTCATCGGGATCGGGGCTGTGACCGAGAGTAAGTTTCATAAGAGAAAATTATTTCTTTTCAAAAATCACATAATATTTCGCGAAGTTTCCACATTTTCCCATGTCCCATAAAATCCTTTAGGGATAGCAAAACAGTCTCCGCTATGAAAAATTTCTGTGTTTCCTTCACGATCAGAAATTTTTACGATTCCGCTTAATAAATAGCAAACTTCGTCTACCGGATAGTTATCCATTAACAGCGTGCAAGGGGTGCATTCCCAAACACCCGCTGTGAACTGTCCAGAATCATCGATGAAATAATTGTAGCCAGTCTCAAATTTTTCACCAGCAACTGCAATTTCTTTGCTTTCCGAGTTGATATCTTGCAAGCCAATGCCTTCTGGACCATTGGAGTTGATTCGAGTTATTGCTAATTTTTTCATTTATTTTTCTTCTGTTGCCATTTGTTATAATGTGCAAAGTAAATCAAAAAACTCATGAGTAAAAAGAAATTTCAATCATTTGCGCGTCTTGCACCAGGAGGAATTAAAAAAAATATTTCTGCTGCTGATCTTATTGATAGCGCGTTTCAAGCTTACAATGGCGCGCGTTTAGCCGAAGCGTGTCGACTTTATACGGAAAAAATGTTGGTTTCGAAAGGCACGGTTGGAATGAGTCTCACGGGCGCTTTAACACCGGCGGGTTTGGGGCGTTCGTGTTTAGTTCCTTTGTTGAAATCAGGTTTTGTCGATTGGATCATTAGCACGGGGGCAAATCTTTATCATGATTTGCATCATGGTTTGGATATGGAACTTTATCGGGGTTCGCCCTTTATTGATGATCGTGTGTTGCGCAAAGAAGGTATTATTCGTATTTACGATGTTTTATTTGATTACGATGTCTTGCTTGATACGGATGCTTTTGTGCGAAAGGTAGTTCAAGGATCTGAATTCCAAATGACGATGGGCACGGATGAGTTTCATTACAAATTAGGTCGCTATGTTTATGAACGGGAAAAATCGCTAGGCATTGCGGGTAGTTCGCTTTTAAGTGCGGCTTATCAATGTGGGGTTCCGATTTATACTTCTTCGCCGGGTGACAGTTCTATTGGTATGAACGTGGCGGCGATGTCGTTACGCGAGTCGCGGTTGCAGTTTGATATTAATCGCGATGTGAACCAAACGGCTGCGATTGTTTATGATGCGAAAGCGCGAGGAGGTTTGAGTAGTGTTTTTATTCTGGGCGGAGGTTCTCCTAAAAATTTCATGTTGCAAACGGAACCACAAATTCAAGAGGTCATGGGGATTGAGGAAAAGGGGCATGATTACTTTTTACAATGCACCGATGCGCGACCTGATACGGGAGGATTATCGGGTGCGACGCCGGCTGAGGCGGTGAGTTGGGGAAAAGTGGATCCTGATAAATTGCCGGATTGTGTCGTGGCTTATGTTGATTCCACGGTGGCGTTGCCTTTGATTACAGCTTATGCTTTAAGCCGGGTAAAACCACGTCCTTTGAAACGTCTTTATAGCAAGCGCGATCAACTTTTAGAAAAATTAAAACAGCAATATCTTAAAACGGGCACGGTTACAAAAATTAAGCCTACAAAGTCTCGTAAGATTGCGAAACGCAGCAGTTCAGTAGGCTCGAAATAGGCTTGGAAACCCATACGCCATTTGGCGTATGGCCTTTTTAAACAAATTTAGCTAGTTTTTTATTATGAGAAAAAATATTTATTTTTATTGGTGGGCTTTGCCTTTGGTTTTGTTAGGTCTTTTTAGTCAGGCACAAGCTCAGTTTACTACCTTTCAAGGTGCTTCCATGGTCATTGGGCAACCCGATTTTAATACTATTAGTGTTGTAGTGGATCAAACCCATGTTCCTCATGCGAGCGCATCGGCCATCAGTGCGAAAGGCCATTTTGCAGTGGCTTGTAGCAATGAAGGTCGCATTATGATTTGGAATACGATTCCGACTAACAGTTTGCAACCTGCCGATGTAGTGGTGGGTAAACCCGATTTTGTGAGCGCAGCGCCAGGAGTTAGTCAGACGCTTATGAATAGTTCCATGGGGGTGGCGTTCAGTCCCGATGGTGAAAAATTGATTGCGTCTGATTCAGGTAATCATCGTGTTTTAATTTGGAATACAATCCCAACGGTAAACGGTCAAGCCGCTGATATTGTTTTAGGACAAACTGATTTTAACACTGGCACAACGGACGGAAATCCAAGTGCAACTAAATTTGAATACCCTACGGGTATTTTTGTAGCGCCGAATGGACAGATGTTTGTTTGTGATACGTTGAATAATCGCGTGCTACTTTATAACGATATTCCTGAGGCTAGTAATACACCGGCAGATATTGTCATTGGTCAAAATAATATGACTCAGGATAGCAATGCGAATGGAGTTAAATTTGTGAATCATCCTGAATATGTAGCCGTTTCTCCAGATGGCCGTTTGATTATTGGTGATCGCGATAATTTTAGAGCCACTATTTTTAATACCATTCCCACAGCGGATGGTGCTTCTGCTGATATTGCCATTGGCTTCGGCGGTTTCCCGGGAGATGGTGATCCAGGATGTGACGATGTGCGTTTTCAATCGCCAACGGGAGTTACGGTTTCACCTAAAGGTTTGTTAGCCATTGGTGATACAGAAAATAATCGCGTTTTAATTTACAACCAAGTGCCTGACACCAATTTCCCCTCGGCTAATGTGGTTTTAGGTCAACCTGATTTTGTTTCTAACACGCCCTTTAATACTGGCACCAATGCTCAATCTATGGTGCGACCGTTTGGTATCAATTTCGATCTTAACGGCCGTCTTTTTGTGAACGGTCCTGACATGAATCGTGTGATGGTTTTTGGTGACTTGCCAACCAATAAAGCGGAGTTAGCAGTTGATATTAGCTTCAATCTCGCCACTCAAGGCATCGGTGGATTGGTTCAGATGCTTGTGACAGTGAATAACAATGGTGATTCTACTGCGGATAATGTCGTGGTCTTTACGGCGCCCCCCGTTGGATTGGTTACAAATGGTGCACCGATTGTGAGCACGGGCACTTATAATATCGCTTCTGGTTTTTGGAGTATTCCCAGCTTGGCAAGTGGACAAGCAGCGACGTTAACCATTCCTCTTAGAGTCGATGCCAATGCGCAAGTGGATAACACGTTAACCGCTTATGCTTCCATTATGGCCTCGGATGCTTTGGATCCTATTATGACTAACAACGCTGATCGTGCGGAAATTGTCATCGGAGGAGTTATTATTCCTGTTGGAACGGGCATTTATGGTGATTTGAATAATGATGGTCGCCCTGACTTGCTCTGGCAGAGAAAGCTGAAACTCGATGGTTCGAAACAAACTGTAGTTGCGGGTTATTTAGCCAATGGCCAGGGTGGCTTTAGCAGTTCGGAACAAGTGCTGGCTTCCAATACGAAAAAGTTCAGCGTGGTTTCCATTGGTGATTACAACCGCGATGGTTTTTCGGATCTCTTTTGGCAAGGTAAAGTCAAAGTTGCGGGAAGTCGCAAGAAGATGAATATGATTCAAGTTTCGCTAGGAAGCTTAAGCAATGGATTTGCAAGTCCGACTGCTATTGCTACCAACACGGCAAAATTCAAGCTTGCTACATCACGTGATGTGAATGGTGATGGCATTGAAGACTTGCTCTGGCATGGAAAAATTAAAGTCGAGGGCACTCGCAAAAAACAACGTGGCGTCCAAGCCTATTTTGGTGATGCCAATGGGGGTTACCCTACCAATGCTTTCATAGCAACGAACACTCTCAAACGTGTGTTGGTGACGGCGTATGACTTTAACGCAGACCTTCGTAACGATTTGATTTTTGAAGAAAAAGTGAAAGAAGGTCGTAAACGTGTCAGTCAATTAAGCGTTTATGAAAATCAAGGCAATGCAGTATTTGATGGTAAAAAAGAACCGGGTAAACCTTATAAAGTCACTGCGCCAGAACCGAAGTTGAAATTTGCTGCAGCTGGTTTCTTCAATAATGATGGTATTATTGATGTGATCTGGCAACGCAACAAACGAAAGACTCGTTCTGCGATTGCTGGTTATCTCGATGACTCGGGTAAAGTGATTGACAGTCCCGAAGTGGCGACCAATAAGAAGCCCTGGAATATTGCAGGACCCAAATAAGTAGACTTTCTTACCCCACAAAACTTAGAGCCGACTTCAAAGTCGGCTCTTTATGTTTTACCCTTTTTATTTGGCAAAACTCAAAAGTTTTCTTATGGAAAGAAGAAAAATTATTTTTCCCGGGTAAAAGCATTGCGGAAAATTTTAGAGAATTGCTAGGGATGCAATATTAAGGTTTGTTTTCCTGAGGTTGAAACATTTTCATGCTGGCTTC
The DNA here is from genome assembly GCA_019694135.1 of Verrucomicrobiia bacterium. NCBI lineage: Bacteria > Pseudomonadati > Verrucomicrobiota > Verrucomicrobiia > Verrucomicrobiia bacterium. The sequence continues at coordinate 230,085 of JAIBCM010000004.1, forward strand.
TTGCAGATTTAAAATACTTTCTTGATAAGCTTTATAGCGTTTCAATTGTTCTGGATTTAAAATAGTTTGAGCGCGCGCTAAAATGCGTTCATTTAATTCTCGCTGTTTCGTGAAATAATCATCGCTTGTTTTTTGAGATTTTGTCATGGCGTTTAGCGCTTGATTATCTGACATGCGATTCAATCGATTGTGCTGGTATTCATCGATTAGAATTTGAGTGAGTTGTTCTTTTTGATAAGGTTGAATCGGCATGTCGCTAGAGGCCATTTGATCCACAAATCCGCCAACTACCATGCGTTCGGATAATGTTTTTTGATAATTTTTAAATTGAGTATATTGATCCTCGCCTAGCAGTTCTTTGATTTCATTTTTGACAGAATCATTTTTTGTTCTGATGCGAGAGTTAGTTCCGCCAAAAATTTGTTGAACTGACTCAAATTGTTGCATTTGCTCTTTTTCAATTAACGCCATTAACTTTTCTTTGGCTTCTGGAGAAAGCGTGGTGTGTTGAATGAAATCGCGATAATTTTTTTCTACCATCATGTGTTGTTGAGCGCGCATGATTTCTTTCATTTGAGGATTGGCCATAAGTTGAGCTAGGGGATTATTATTATTTTTCGCTTTTTCTTGAGTGGGTTTTGTTTCCATGGGGGATGGAATAACAGTGGTTTCTTCATTTATTTCTTGGTCATCACGGGCTTTGATGGTTTGAGCGATTTGTAGACGTCTTTTTTCGCGTTGTTCTTGTCTTTTTTCGAAAGCTTTTTCTGCACGTTTTGTTTGGGCTACGAGGCGTTCATTTAATTGATGGGTTTCTTGCCTTAAAGCTTTAGCGGTTTGCCATTGATAAACATTGGTCATCAGAAGAAGGAAGCATAATAGGCTAAGCGCAAATGTGGTAATGGGTTCTTTCATGTTTTTAATTTTGTTGATTTTGTTGATTCGCACGATCGCGAAATACTTTTAAACCAGTTTCTTGAATTTTTAACAAACCATTTTGAAATTCTTTAAATTGTTCAAGTTGTTTAGGATTTAATACGGTTTGCGCGCGCAATAAAATGCGGTCGTTTGCTTTTTGTTGGGATTCAAAATATTGTTGAGCAGTCGCTTCATCCCATTGGCTGAATTGACGCATCATATCGCGTTGTCGTATGCCGCTAAAAGGAGCGTTGCGGTTTTCTTCAATTAAAATCTGTAACATTTGATCGCGTTGGTAGGGTTGTAGGGGTGCTTCGCTGAGAGCAATCTGTTGCTCAAACTGGCGCATGGCTGAACGTTGTCCTATAGTTTTTTGATAGGATTCATATTGAGCATAACGCGAAGAACCTAATAGTTCTTGAAGTTCCGATTCCATTTTATTTTCTGTTTCCGCGTTTAATTGATTGGTGGGAGAGTTGGACGGCCAGCGACGATTTCGTTCGGGAAATTGTGTCTGATTTTGTGCAAGGATATCTAAAAATTTTTCTCGTTCCTTTGGCGATAAACCAATTTGGTTAACAAAATCTTTATAAGTATCTGCCAAAAAACCACGCTGTCGCGCTTTGATGAACTCTTGCATTTCTGGAGTGCGAAAAAGCTCGCGAAAAGGGTTGTCTTGATTGTTGTTGCCGTTTGCGGATTTACTGTTTCCTTTCTTAGTGAGATCCATTTGATTAGTTAGTTTAGCATATTGGGCTTGGGATTTTTCTTTTTCCAGGGTGTGAATGCGCTTTTTTAATAAATCCTTTTTTCGTTCGGAAGATCCTTTCTCAGCCATTTTATCCTGTGTGAGATAATCATTTAAAAAATTTTGCAAGGCGGCTTGACGTTTTAAGGTCGATTGATGAATGTGCCATTGATAAGCATTAACCACTAACGAGCCAATGCATACGAAGCCGACAAGGATTTGTCTTTTCATTAGTTCAAGTTTAGTTAATATTAACTTCTGTCACAAGTCATTATGAAACGAATTTTTCTTCTTTCATTATTTTTAATCTTAACCGGAGTTCCCATGTCTGAAGCTGCTGAAACCAATACTGTGTCTCATCCTGTTATTCGTATGACCACTTCCAAAGGAGCTTTTGATATTGAACTTTATCCTGAATATGCGCCTAAACATGTGGAGCGCATTTTAATTTTGGTAGAGAAAAAATTTTATAATGGTATTCGTTTTCATCGGATTGTGCCCAATTTTGTGGCTCAAGCAGGTGATCCTGCTACGAAAAAGGGCCTGGATCAGCGTAACATTGGGTCAGGTGGCTCTGACCTTCCAGATATTCCTTTGGAAGTTACACCTAAAATAACTCATCAACGAGGCATGGTCGGTATGGCACGAGCATCAGATCCCGATTCAGCCAATAGTCAATTTTATATTGCTCTTAAGGACATTCATCAACTCGATATGCAATACACTGTTTTTGGCCGTGTGTTAAATGACGGCGTGAAAGTAGTGGATCAACTCAAAGTCGGGGATCAAATTATTGATGTGAAAAAACTGGATTGAAGGAGAAAAAAACGAAAATTTCTCGCGATTAATTATCAGAAATTAACCAGGATTTTAGCTCTTTTAAATCCTCATCCTTTAAAGCGATTTCGCGAAAGCTTTCATCTAGTTTAAAGCAACGCTCTAAAGAAACTTTCGCTAAATCAGGTTTGCCTAAGCGCGTTTCGTAACACGCCAAATTGTAATGAAATAGAGGTTGTCGAACTAAAGTGTCTGGACCAGATAATAATTTATCGCGCGCTTCTTTGGTGCGATTCATTTCGTGTAAACAAAATGCTGCGTGAACAAAATAATCGTCGCGATCAGGCACAACCTGGCATAGCGGTTCCAGAATTTCTAAGGCTTCTTTCCAATGTTTTTCTTGCATGTGAAGTGCGATGCGGAGATCGATTACCGCTGGCAACAGTTGTTCTTGCAAGGTTAATTTATGCACTTCTTGCCAGGCTTCACGATACATTCCTAGCAACACATAACCTTGAGCAGCCTCAATAACAGGTTGAATATCAATACTCACATCTCCTCCACTTTAATATCTTATAATAAGATTGCATTCTTTGAATTGACAAGCAACTATCTTGAGAGGTTTTTATAAAGAAATATTGCTTATGGCTAATTTAGAAAGAATGATTGAGTTTGAATTTGTGCGTGCTACGGAAAATGCTGCTTTAAATTCTATTCATTGGTTGGGGAGGGGTGAAAAAGAAAAAGCAGATGAAGCCGCATGTGACGCTATTTACGGTGTTTTTGATGTTGTCGATATTTGTGGAGAGGTGGTGATTGGCGAGGGGATTAAAGATAATGCGCCCGGAATTTTTTTGGGTGAACGTTTAGGCACCTGGAAAGAAGGGTCGCCTCATTTTGATATAGCACTGGATCCAATCGACGGCACAACCAATATTTCGAAGGGATTGCCCAATTCCATTTCTGTGATTGCGGGAGCTCAAACTCGCGACAGCCAAACTCGTGCGATGTCTAATGTGCCCAGTTACTATTCGCACAAATTAGCTTATGGTCCAAAAGTTGCAAAAGCGCTTAAGAAAAAAGGGAGTGCTCATGCGCTTTTGATTGATAATCCTTTGGACGAAACACTCAAACTAGTGGCAAAAGCCTTGGACAAGCGAGTGGCGGAAGTGGTGGTGGTGATTTTGGATCGCCCTCGGAACCAAAATTTTATCGATACGGTCCGAAGCGTTGGAGCTTCTTTGCGGATGGTGGGGGATGGTGATATTACTGCGGCGGTGGCTCCTTCGCTGCCCGATTCGGGTGTTGATCTTTATGTTGGCATCGGTGGCACGCCGGAAGGCATTTTAACGGCGGCGGCTTTAAAGTGTTTGGAAGGGGAAATTCAAATGCGCATGTGGTTTCCCACACCGGAAGCGCGCAAGAAAGAATGTGACGGGTTGAGTGATGCGGAGTTGGATAAAGTTTATTACACGGAAGATCTTTTATCAGGGAAAAGCTCTATTTTTTGTGCTACAGGCATCAGTGATAGCCCACTTTTACCTGGCGTAAAATTGATTGGTAAGACGGCGATTACGCATTCTATTTTGATGCGCGCTCACAGTCGCACCGTGCGCTACATTCGCGCGATTCACAATTTGGAGCACAAAACCATTCCGCTTCGCAGCAATCCGCGAGAGAAAACGATTTAAATTTTAGAGCAAACTTTCAACCCATTGCACTAGCTTTTGGGCGCGTTGAGACCAACTGAATGCGAATCCTCGTTGATGAGATTGCTCGCAAGCATTTTCGTAATTAGCACGATCTGCCAATAACATTTCACAAGTCTGGGCCAAAGTTTGGGGTTTATCGGAGTCAAAATATAATGCGGCATCTTGGAGTAAGGTTTTGACGCCCAATAAATCAGAAGCGATGATGGGCAAACCGAAGGATAAATAATCCAAAGCTTTGGCAGGGCAGGTGAGATAACGATTGTAAAAAGTGTCTTGCAAAGGCACTAATCCTAAACTTACTTCGCTCGCAAGGGCTTCATGAAGCTCTCGCAAAGGTCTAAATCCGATGCATTCCACAGTGTCTTGAACTTTTTCTTCATGCATCAATTTTTTAAAGCGTTTGATTTGTTCTTGCGAGCCGCCCCACAAAGCCATTTGAATATTGCGACGATTGAGTTCAGAAGCCATTTTTACCAGATCGGCTACACCTTTTTCGCGATCCAGATTGCCTACATACACAACTTTTCTTTTGAGCCGTCTTGGCTCTAAGATTAGTCTTATGTCTTCAGCTTGGGGCTTGGTGCCTAAGGGTAAATTGATAGCTGGCAATTTCGGGAATTTGCGTTGGTAAAGTTCTTTTTGAGGTTCAGTAATGCAAATCACGCCAGAAAGCTGGGGTAAAAAAAGATTTTCAATAAGTTCTTGTTTATAATCTTGAAACGATAAGTGATCGTTGCACCAAAATAAGTCAGCATAAAAATTGTGTGCTTCATAAAATCCAAGTGTTTTTTTATCTCGGCATAATTTGGCGAGGAAAGGAACAAAAGAGGCTTCTCGGGTTAATACCACAACACGATCTTTTTTTTGCAAACGTTGAATCAGTGATTTGGCTTCAGAAAAAATAGATAAACTCAACGTGGTTTTTCCTAGCTGTTTGCGTGGCACGCGATGAATGTGTAAATGAGGCGAAGGAGTGAGATCGTAGATTTCTTTTAAATCTTCTTCCGTGTCTGACGCTTCGCCTTGTCCAATGCAAAAATAAGTTTCATGACCCAACTGCGCTAAAGCATGCGCATTATGCACGCCCACATTCATAATCGGGCCGGGATGTTTCCAATTCCGTTTATTGACCCAAACAAAAATCATGATTTTTCTCCCGCCCAAGCCAGATTGGGTAAAGGTTTAGCCTCCTGATTTTGTAATAATTGATTGGAAGCCGCTAGCACGTCGGCGATAGTAACTTTTTTTAAGCATTGATAATGGCCTAGAGGACATTCTCGTCGAAAACAGGGACTGCATGGCACGTGATGTCTCACATAAGCTACGCTGGATTGTCTAGCGCGTGTGGCCTGAGGTTCAGTGGAACCAAATATCGCTACCACTTTAGCGCCACAAATGCCTGCGAGATGCATGACGCCGCTATCGTTGCATAAAACAAAATGCGATTTTAATAACAGTAAAATTAATTCTCCTAAATTGGTTTTGCCGCAAAGATTTTCTACTCCGGGCAAGAGTGTGGCTACTTCACGACAACTTTTTTGATCTTCTGGAGCGCCAACGATCACCCATTTTTCACACACTTCCGATAAGCCTCGGGCTGCATGAGCAAAACGTTCGGGTAACCAGCGCTTTGCAGGGCCAAAAGCCGCGCCCGGCGCAATCACGCCCAAGCTTTCCCGATTGATTCGCGTGGTCGCTTGTAGAAGATAAGGCTCTGTTTTGAATTCGCCCCCTAACCATTTTACGGCATTAAGCCAACGAAATGCTTGATGTTCATTGGGTCTGTCAAAATAGTTCATTGGAATTTTGTGGTTGATGGCTCGTTTCCCACGACCTTGAACACGAAAGCCAACCCGTCGTTTTATTCCACCCAACCAAACTTCCAAAACCGTTCGATAAGAGTTTGGCAATAAAATCGCCACATCAAACGATTGTCCTCGGAGTTGTTGTGCGGTGAGCCAAACTTGGCGCAAGGTTTTTAAAAAATCGGAGACTTGAGGAAGAGGTTGAACTGCGTCGACAAATTCACAGGCACAGTAAAGATCCGTTAAATTTTTTGGTGTTAAAACAGTGAGATGCAAATCGGGTCTGCCTTCTTTTAAATTTCGCAAGGCGCCCAGATGCATCACAGCGTCGCCCAGCCAATTCATGCCTCTCACTAGAACTCGGAAAGGTTTTACCGAAACGGATTGAGGAATATAAATTTCGCGTTTGGCTTGTTTTAATAAAAAACGCGGATTAGGAATTTTCCAACGTTCATGGCCCCATAACCAATCGTGTGGGTGTTTGCGAATGGCATTTTCCCATTGTTGATTGAGTTGAAAGGTTAACTCGGCCACCGTTTGCTTGTGTGGTTTGAGTGGCAAAGAAAATTCGACTTCCCATCCGGTTTTTGTGGTGCGGATAGTTGCCGGGACGATCCAGGTGCGAGTGCGTTTGGCGATTAAAGCAGAAAGGGGAGAGGTGGATGCTAATTTGCCAAAAAATGGTGTCCAAATACCATGATTGCCGGCATGTTGATCCGCAAAAATTGCCACGACTTCGCCTTGACGCAATTTTTCGCAAGCAGTTTTCCAAGCACCACGTCGACTGATTAATCCTACACCGCATCGCGCGCGGATTTGTCGCATCCATTCGTCCATGCGCCGATTTTTTAGAGGTTGGTAGAGAGTGTTAAATTTTAAATCGGCAGCAAATTGGGGAATGTGCGCCAGCAATTCCCAGCAACTGAAGTGACCTGTTGCCATCACTGCACCACCGCTTTGTTTTACGGCTTCGTAAAGGTGTTCTAAGCCGATAACACGCACCCATTTCTTTTTTTGTTCAAGGGTGGAAGCGCTCATTTTTAAGGATACCAATAAATTGCGACCTAAATTGGCCCAAAGTTTATTTTGTTCACAGAAAGAAAGTGGTTGTGAAAAAGCAATCTGCCAATTTTCTTGAAAGACGTGGCGATAAGGAAAAGCAAAAATTCCAATGATCAGACCTAAAAATGATCCTGTAATTCGACAAATCGACATGGGCAGGAGCGCGCAAATTTTTTGCAACAAACGAAGACTGAAAACCACACAGCTTTCCATGAATGATATTATACTCTAAATGTTTTGTTTTTTGCGACGCAAATAAGCTTCAACCTGATCGCAAGTGGTTTGGGTGCCGTTTTCAGATAAAATTTGTTTCTGTGCTGCAGTGGATTGTTTCAGAAAAGATAAGTAATGTTTAATAAGACATTCTAATTTTTTGATCACTTTTTTTCTTCGATACTGATGATGAGGTAGAACTTTAGCTACGCCTAACTTTTCCAGGCGATATGCGTTATCGGGTTGATCGTGTGCTTGAGGAACCGCAAGCATCGGTTTTCCCGCAAGTAGGGCTTGTGCCGTGGTGCCAATACCACATTGATGGACGATAATTTTAGCGTGAGGAAAAATTTTGGAGTGAGGCAGATAATCGGTAATATAAAATGATGAAAAATGCCAAGTGGCACGCAGCGCATTTGCTTGCTCGCCAGCGAGAATAATAGCTCGCAAACCTAGCTGTTGAGCCGCAACAAGGCTTTCTTCAAAAAATATACCGGGAGTGTGGACGCGAGATGAGCCAAGTGTGAAAACGATAGGCGCTTCGCCTTGCGCTAAAAAAGTTTCTAATTCTTTTTGTTGAGTCATCGATTGATTTTCTTCTTCGTAAAAAATAAAGCCTGTCATGACTGTTTGTTTGGGCCAATCGATTTGGGGTTCGCCCAAGAGGGAAGAATACCAAGCTAAGACTAAATCAGGAGAATGTTGTCCTTCTAAAATAGGATTTCTGCCTCGTTCTAAACCTAAGCTTTCGCGTAGCTGATAAACGGGTTCGCACCATCGATTCATAATGGATCGAATTAGATTAAAAAAATGATGATAAAATTTAGGGCCTAAATGCCACCCTCGCAAAAAAGGTAGGGCGGGCATAACGGGAGGATCATAACACGAAAAAAAACTAATCGGGGATAAAACCGTGGATATCCAAGGCATTTTTCTTTTGGCGGCAACAATCGGAGCGGCTTGAGTGATGGGGTGAGAAATTAATAAATCGGCATTTTCACAGGCGCGATTTAGGTCTTCATAGCTATCTCGGATGTGGGGAATGACGAATTTTCTAAAAACCCATTCTCCGCCGCGAAAGCGATCGTTGACTAATTGCAATGTTTCTTTGTCATTTGGCGAAAAGTCAGGTCGCGTTAAAGCAAAATTCAAGCCAGCTCGTTCCACTTTTTTTTGATAGTGGCTAATCGTAACGAAGGTAATCTGATGGCCGCGACGTTTGAGTTCTTTCCCAATTGCCAGGTAAGGGTGGAGATCGCCTAATGAACCCACGGCAACAATAATAATGTGCGAGGAACTCATTTAAATTGACGTTGAAAAAACTGATAAACTCTGCGGCCTTCCTGTTCGACGGCTTGTAAAAAACCGTTGTGGCTATGTTGCAAGAGCATGTAAAAACCGTAAGTCATGAGCGCAGTGAAAAGCAGCCAACCGAGCAAAGAGAGTTTTGATTTCATGAATAGAGAAAGACTGATTTAATGATAATACTATACTAAAATTCAAAATTTTCTAATCTAAAACGTTATGGGTTTATTTGGTATTTATCAGCACAGAAAAATTCAGGAAGCGGAAGCGCAAGCTTCGCAGGCGATTAATAAAACGGAAAAATTGATTTCCGATTTTCAAAAATTAGAAAATCGCGTGGAAACCCTCAGCTTAACGTGTCAAGCTTTGTGGGAATTGTTGCGAGAATCCAATGATTTTACTGAAGAGCAAGTCATGCAAAAGATGCAGGAAATTGATTTGCGTGATGGGGTTGTGGATGGAAAAATTGGTCAACAGGTTGTGGTTTGTCCCAAATGCAAGCGCAACTCCAATTCTAAGCGAAAAGTATGTCTTTATTGTGGTGGTGACCTTCCCGTAACCCATCTTTTTGAAAGGGGGTAGAATGCCGCGCATTCCAATCCCAGGTCGATTCCGTTTTTCGTTTGTTAGTTTTGATCTGAGTGAACCGATGCATGTTCATATCCGTGAAGGAAAGCGCGGTGCAAAGTTGTGGGTGGAAAACATGTCTTTTGCTTGGAGTGATTTTAAAGAGTATGAAAATGCTGAAATCTTGCGCATTACAGAAAATTACCGTAACTTAATTTATGAGAAATGGCATGAATATGAAGATAGAATCCAATAGATGTGTTGAAGTGGAAATTCAAGGGGAGGCATTTTTGCTTAAACTTAATGATGGTAGAAAAGTGATTGTCCCTTATGAATGCTATCCACTTTTAGCGCGCGCCACTTCAGAGCAAAGGCAAAAGGTTGAAATTTATGCTCAGGGTAGGATGTTGCATTGGCCTTTAATTGATGAAGATATAGAGGTGGAACATATTCTGGAAGGGAAAATGCCAGTTAAGTTACAGGTGGTGGCCCATTCTTAAATTTACTAAAAATAATTTTGTTTTCTTTTTTCGTGACAAATGTCCTGTTCCCTGACTATTTTCTTTCCGAAAAAAATAGGAAACAACAAAGTTTATGCTTCTTTTCTTCCCTAAGGAAAATCATCCTTCTGATAAACGAATTGCTTTAACCCCTGATGCCGCCAAGCGATTGGCAACGTTGGGTATAACTGTAGAAATTGAAAAAGGTCTTGGCGCGGGTCTTGGCTACTCTGATGAGAGCTACGAAAAAGTGGGCGCTAAACTGAGTTCGGATCGCGCAGCTTCTTCAAAAAATGCTGATATGGTATTGCGCCTTCGCAAGCCGGCTTCGGAAGACATTGCCTTGTTAAAAAAAGGAGCGATTCATGTTAGTTATTTGGATCCTTTTAATGAATCGTCTTTGATTCAACAACTGGCTCAAGCTCAAGTGAGCGCGGTAAGTATGGAGATGATTCCCCGAACGACTTTAGCTCAAAAAATGGACGCCTTAAGTTCGCAAGCCAATCTCGCGGGCTATGTAGCAGTGATTTTAGCGGCGGAACGTTTAGATAAAGTATTCCCGATGATGATGACGCCTGCGGGCACGCTCAATCCAGCGCGTGTTTTTATTATTGGTGTGGGTGTTGCGGGTTTGCAAGCAATCGCCACTGCGAAACGTTTGGGTGCTCGGGTAGAAGCGTTTGACACGCGTCCAGTCGTGGAAGAACAGGTGCAATCGTTGGGTGCGAAGTTTGTGAAAGTGGATTTGGGCGAGACGGGTCAAACTGCGCAGGGTTACGCAAAAGAATTGACGCCTGAACAGCTCGAAAAACAGCGTCAAGCGATGGCGAAAGTTTGTTCTTATTCTGATGTGGTGATTACAACTGCGCAAGTTTTTGGAAGAAAAGCGCCTCGTATTTTGACGCGTGCCATGGTTGAGGGTATGCAACCAGGCAGCATTGTGATTGATATGGCGGTGGAAACGGGTGGCAATGTGGAAGGATCGCAATTGGATCAGGAAGTCGATATCAATGGTGTAAGAGTGATTGGATTAGGCAATCTTCCGGGGCGTGTGCCGATTCATGCGAGTCAGATGTATGCCAGTAATGTGGCAAATTTTATTGAACATTTCTGGGATAAAAAGGAGAAAGTATTTCGTTTTAATACAGAGGACGAAATTTTAAAAAATTCGCTCATGACTTGTAATGGTCAGGTAGTGAATGAAGTCATTAAAAAACATCTTAATCTTTAAACGGTAAACGAGGAAAATTTTATGTTTTTACTTTTTATTTTTGTAATCGCGATTTTTTTAGGGTTTGAATTAATTGCCAAAGTTCCCTCACAACTCCACACGCCGCTGATGTCGGGTTCCAATGCCATTTCGGGAATTACCATTGTGGCTGCTTTGGTTTCGGCAGGTCATACCGATAGTGACGCGCTTCGAACTGTATTGGGAACCATAGCTGTAGCTTGTGCGATGGTTAATGTTGTTGGCGGTTATTGGGTGACGGATCGCATGTTGGGCATGTTCAAAAATAAGAAAAAATAAATCCATGAATCTCAATCAAATCATTGAATTTTGTTATATTGTTTCGGCTGTTCTTTTCATTTTAGGCTTAAAGATGCTCAGCTCAGCCACGACGGCGCGTAAGGGTAATTTTGTTTCTGCGATTGGTATGTTGTTGGCTGTGGTAGCCACTTTAGTGCAGCAAGGCATGAGTTATCATTGGATTATTGTGGGTTCATTAGTAGGCGCGGCGATTGGTGGAGTTGCTGCGCGCACCGTTAAAATGACAGCGATGCCGGAAATGGTGGCTTTATTTAATGGTTTTGGTGGTTTGGCTAGTTTGCTTGTTGGTTGGGCAGAGTTTCATCATAACCCAAATTCCGATTTACTTACTTTAGTTTCCACTTTTTTTGCAGTGTTAATTGGTGGCATTACTTTTACCGGTAGCGTGGTTGCGTTTGGTAAATTAAGCGAAATGATTCCGGGTAAACCCATTCTCTTTAAAGGCCAGCAATTTCTTAATGCTGTTTTATTGCTAGGAACTTTAGCAATTGGTGTTGTGATCTGCATGAATCCTACGGAAAGTTATACACTTTTCCTTGTTGCAGTTGCTTTATCTTTGGTGTTGGGCGTGCTGGCGGTCATCGGTATTGGTGGTGCTGATATGCCGGTTGTCATTTCTCTTCTCAACAGTTATTCCGGAATTGCGGGGAGTGCGGCGGGTTTTGTGATTTTAAATAGTGTTCTCATTGTTTCCGGCGCTTTGGTGGGAGCGAGTGGTATTATTTTAACGAGTATCATGTGTAAAGCGATGAACCGATCTTTGACCAATGTTTTATTTGGTGGTGTGGGCGCTTCGAAAAAGAAGGCTGCCACATTTCATGGTGAAGCGAAACCGGTTTCAGTCGAGGACGCTTATTATCTTTTGGAAGCAGCGCAATCCGTGATTATTGTTCCGGGTTACGGGATGGCTGTGGCCCAAGCACAACATGCTGTGCGTGAATTGGGCGAACTTTTGCAAGCCAATGGCGCGGAAGTGCGTTATGTGATTCATCCGGTTGCGGGTCGTATGCCGGGTCATATGAATGTTTTATTAGCCGAAGCAAATGTTCCATACGAACAACTCGTCGAGCCGCAAGATGTCAATCCTATCATGTCAACGGTTGATGTGGCTTTGGTTATTGGCGCAAACGATGTGGTCAATCCCGCTGCGCGCACAAACCCCGACAGCCCGATTTACGGGATGCCTATTATTAATGTGGACGAAGCAAAGACGGTTATTGTCTCCAAACGTTCGCTTTCTGCAGGTTTTGCGGGCGTGGATAATCCACTTTTCTTTAACGAAAATACGCGCATGCTTTTCGGCGATGCAAAGACTTCTATACAAGGACTGGTTTCGGAGTTGAAGGGATAAAAGTTCATGCCAAAACGTGAACTTCGCTATCCTAAACAAATAGAGGATTGGCTTGTTTCATGGGGACAGCAATTGCCCCGTTCTGCATCTCTTATTTTAATAGGTTCGGGTGGTTTGCTTTGGCATGCTTATCAAGCTGGTCTGGAAATACCATTGCCTGAAAATAGTATGGATGTCGATCCGATTACTAATGATGAAATCGTGGCAGAATATTGTTACGATGCCATGATTGGAAGTGAATTTGAATTGCAACATGGTTGGCATGTCAATTTGATGCCTAAAGAAGCTCTTGATTTGTTGCCTGAAGGATGGAAAGAAAGAGCAGTTCAAAAAAAATATGGCAATCTTGAAGTTGTAGTTCCTTCTGTAGTGGATTTAATAGCGCCTAAGCTAAAAAGAGCAGAACCTCGCGATTTAAAGCATGTGGAATGGGCTCGTAATTGCGGATTAATGAAATAAATTATAAGTATGATAGTGAATTTTGAAGATCAGGCTCGTTTGCAATATACGCGACTTTTGTGGAGGCGACAGGATTTCAGGGAAAGATTTTTAAGGCATTGGACCGATGAACGTCATCCGTATCGAGAACGTTTTCTGGAGCAGCAAACTTTAATTGAAGAAGTATTATCGTATGAAGCCAGAGATGATGAATCGTTAGATCAAAAACTTCGTAAACAAGGTAAAAGTTTGCGCACAATGATTCGTGAAATCCCTCCCGTGTTTGGTCATTTTTGGGTTGACTCGAAGAAATGATTGAATCAGTGAAAACGATTTTAGTCATTAGCATAATTGTTTTCTTGAATGGGATGCCTAGTGCGATGGGAGCATCTCATAAAAAAAAGGAAGTAGAAGACGTTTCGAGCGTGGAAACAATTTTGAAAAAAGGTAATGCGTTGCTTGCCGAAAAAAAATATACTGAAGCACTTATAGAATATCAAAAGGGTTTAACATTAGTTCCAGATGCTCAAGGATTACTTTACAATGGCGGTTTAGCTGCTTTTCAAGCGGGTGACTATTCTCAAGCGCTAAAACTTTGGAAAAAGCTTAAAAATCTGGACGCGAATGATTGGCAGGTGAGGGCGAAGTTAATTCAAACTTATCAGGCTTTAGGAAAATTATCGGATCGTGACGAGGAGCGAGAAGCGTTATGGGACCTTCGAAAAAGCGAAAGAGTGATTAGTTTAATTCGAACCGAATATTATGTCCGAGAACAAACTGAATTTGCCGGAAGAAGGATAATGGTTTCAGAGAATTTTGAGTTAAAAGGGGAGGTGCCAACGCGCTACGTTTTCTCTGTTTTAAATGAAGAAGAGCAACCGGTTTATAGAATTTTATTGCGCTGCGATGTTGCCATGGATGAGCTGGATGAAGACTTGGACGAGTCAGAGAAACCTTTATTCCATCTCGACGGTTATTTTAAGGATGATCGTCATGAAGCTTATCAAGTCTATGGAGAAGAACCCATATATGATGAAGTGCGGCAAACGGTAGAAAAACTTATTGAAAAACAGGTTAAAGTGGGACGACTACCTTAAAAATTAAAAAATATTTAAAGAAAGTAAATTGTGATTTGTGAAAATTTCTAAAGAATATGTTTCGCCGTTGGCAAGAATGCGTAATCTTGGTCCTAAAAGTGCTGAATTGATAGAGTCAATTGGTATTTTTGATGCTAAAGCATTAGCTAATGCTGGCACTTTAGAAGTTTGCCATAAACTTATTTTAGCCGGACATGTGATTTCCTTGAATATGGCTTATGCGATTCAAGGAGCATTAATGGATTGTGACTGGCGACGAATTCCAATAGAATTCCGTCGATATTTAGCTGTTGAGTTTAAAAAAATTAAGTCTCGTTAATTTAACAATTTTTATCCTTAAATTAAATTTTGGATCAAAAAATATATTTTGATTACGCCTTAATTTCTTGGACGCCTTCAACCTTTTGTAATTGCTCTACCAAAGTCAAAATCGTTTCGCGCGACGGGCTTCGCTCCAATTCAAATTGAGCATAATCTTTATTGGGTGAATGCCCTTGTTTTAACGTCAATTGTTTGACAGTAAGGCCGGAAGCTTGAAAGAGGTCTTCAATTTTTTTCAAAGATGTTTCATGACGATTAATCAACAGCGTGACCAGATTTTTTTGTCGAGGAAACAAACGTCTTTCCCAAGGTTTGATGACTGCGAGAATGACGACGATTAATCCTGTGCTCGCAAAGGCCGCAAAATAAAGTCCGCCGCCCACTGCCAACCCCACACCTGCCATGGTCCAAAGACTTGCCGCGGTTGTAAGACCGCGAATGATTTCTTGTCGGAAAAATAAAATCGTGCCCGCGCCGAGAAAACCAATCCCACTCACTACTTGAGCCGCAACTCGCGAAGGATCTAAAATGGCCTGCGGATTGGTCAAAATATCAGCAAACCCAAATGAAGAAACGATCATGATTAAAGCTGATCCGAGACAAACCAGCATGTGCGTCCGCAATCCCGCTGCCCATTCCAACCGCTCACGTTCTAACCCTACAATACCACCCAAGATGGCTGATGTGACAAGTCGAAGAATGATTTCCTGATACGATAACATGATTGAAAGTAGTAAGAATACCTAAACTTTAAAATTTTGCAGCATCAAACTCAACGTCATCGGTTGATAAATCCTCATGTTTTAATTCGAATTCGGAGCGAGTGGTAGAGAGGCGTAAAGAATCGTCAACTAAAGATAAATCTTCCAAGGTTTTGCCACTAACACCTCCGCCTAATTTTGCGAGCTTTTCTCCACTGGGACGCACCATTCTTTCGTAACTGCCCACCGCATCATTGTAAGCAGAATTCGCTCGAGTCAATCCGCTACGAATTTTTTCTAAATGTTCAGTAAATTTCGTGACTCGCAAATATAATTCTTGTGCCGCAACGGCAATTTGACGGGCATTTTCGGTTTGCGCCTGTTGTTGCCAGTTCATACTGACCGAACGCAAAATCGCAATCAACGAGCAGGGGGTCGCGACAAGAATTCTTTTATTTTGTGCCCAAATCATTAAATCGCGATCGCCTTCAAGCGCCGCGCTAAAGAGCGATTCTGCCGGTAAAAATAAAACCACATGATCCAGAGCATTCGGAAACTGCTTAGGATAATCGCGATCGGCTAAATTTTTAATTGTCGCTTTTAATTTATTGGCATGTGCCGCCAAAGCTTCGGCACGTTTGATTTCATCCGCTGTATCAATAGCCTCAAGAAAATCCAAATCCGGCACTTTCGCATCCACAATAATCATTCGATCGCCCGGTAATTTCACAATTAAATCCGGTTTACTTTCGCCACTCTGCGCTTGCACCGAAAAATCGCAATGAGCACTCATTCCAGCCGCTTCCACAATCCGTCGTAACGTTTCTTCACCCCAACGTCCGCGCGCTTGATTTGAGCTTAGCACTTTTCTTAACTGAAAGGTTTCATTGGATAAAAGCTGACTATTTTGCGCGAGCCCTTCCAACTGTTTTTTTACCTCGCCCAAAATTGTCGATTGACTCGTTTCACTTTGCGCTAAGCGTCGTTGATAAGTTTCCAACTGCTGCTTCAAAGGTTCAACCAATGTTGCAATTGCCTGCTGACGTTGCGATAAATCGCCTTTAGCCGTCTCCTGAAATTTTGCTAATGTTTCATTCGCCAATCGTAAAAATTCCGGATGCGTTTGCTTGAGAGCATCCGCGCTCAACGCTTTGAATGCCTCCCGCAAATCGGTAAGAGCCTTTTCTTGTGACTCTTTCGCTGCTTGCAAATTTTCTGCAAAATGTGTTTTTGACTCTGCATATACCCGTTGCGCAAAAAACCAGCCAATCAAAAGGCCAATTCCTAATCCGATCAAAAGATAAATTTCGTTGGGCATGATTTAATAATAGAACCTGTGTCAACCATTGCTAATATAGTTCCTTGATTTTATAGCATTTAAAGATTAATTTTATACTGACAACATATCCGAAAATGAGCGCAACTGAAATCTTTGAACAGATCAAAGCTTACCGCTTGAAGAGCGAGCCATCGTAACAATATGTTGTGGAACATGATGATTCTTGGGTTCCAGGAGGATTTTAAGCAAGCGATGATTAAAAGCTAACGATCAGAGATGAGCAGTTGCTTTGAATGATCGCGAAGCGACGCTGGCTGTATTAAAATCAAGAAAACAACCACAGGAAATTTATATTCTTTTCTTTTAATGAAACATTGCGAAAGTCGTCCAAATCCAGTTTCCTTATGAAGCTTATTAATATGTGGGTTTGTCTGCCATTTGCTTTAACACTTTTGCTTAAAGTTGAAACAGCTTTAGCCGAAGAACAAAAATTTCCCGACGCGCATGAAAAGCCGATCGAAAACTGGAAGGGGTCAGTGTTTCAATTAAGTCAGGATTATCCTCAAAAACTTGAGCCAGAAAAAGATTTAGCCTGGGAACAAATTGATTTCAAAAAAGAGCCGAAAAAATATCTCAAAGCAGTATTAAACTATGCCATCGAAGGCAACGAAGAAGTTGATTGGGCAGGGCAACATAACAAAATAAGGAAGTGGTATCATGCGCCTTGGTTGCATTGGGATTCCAATGGCAGGGAGTTTGTGCATGGATTAACGCGGGAAAGAGATTCATTGCCAGGTGAATTAGCCACATCGCAAACCAACCAATACCAAAATTGGGGAGTAGGACTTTATAATGCAGCAGGAGGTTATACGGTTGGACAGGTTTGGCAAAATCCCCAAGCCCCTGATCCTAGCAAAGCTGACTTTCCTGTAGGCACAGTTTCGGTAAAATTAATCTTCACCCAAGCTGATGAAAAAGAGGTGGCCTATTTAAAAGGCGCTAAAACCTGGGAAGCATTTATTCACGAAAACTTGAAAGACAGCTTGAAACGAAAAATTGAACCGCTTCATTTAATTCAAGTTGATCTAGCTGTGCGTGATTCCCGATCGGAAGAAACAGGGTGGGTATTTGGCGCATTTGTTTACAACGGAATGCTTCAAGGAAAAACAGTTTGGGACAAAATGATGCCTGTCGGCCTCATGTGGGGAAATGATCCTGGCGTGACAGAAGAAATGGTGGCAGCGAAAGAAGCTGTTATTAAAGAGACGTGGTTAAATCCTGACTTGGATTTTCTACCGAGAAAAGGCGGTTATGCGGGAAGAATGAATGGGGTGGTGGATAATCCTGTTTCATCCTGTTTATCTTGTCATTCGACAGCTCAACAGGTTCCTATTTCACCCTTGCTTCCACCTGACACCTTGCCTTTGAAACTCAAAATGCAATGGTTTCGAAATTTTAAATATCCCGAGCCTTTTGATCAAGGGCAACAATCGCTCAACTACTCTTTGCAGTTATCGGAGGGAATACGAAATTTTAATGCTTCTCAGTTGGCAAAATATTCCGAATCCATCCCCAATGAAAGAAAAGTTAGAACCTTTGAAAAGAAAGAAGAAGAAAAGAAAAAATCGCCATAGCTTAAAGTTGACGCCAGACTAAAGATTCTTTATAAAAATGATTCTGTTTTTTGAAATAGGTGTTCAATGGCTCTTTTCGTTAGAAACGTTTAACGAAAATGCTATGAAATTGGATAATTCCAGAAGCTGCGGCTTTGGTTTTGTCTTAGAATTTATAAATCTTATATGGTTTGGTAGTGGTTCGCTTAGCGCGTCTGCGTCCCTACGTGCCTGCGGTTTGCAACATCCGGCACTCCGGTCCTAGACTTGCGGCTTATCCAAACTTATGGTTTGTTAAGAATAAAGAAAACTCGTTACCCATTGAGCGCCTATTTCAAAAAACAGCGATTGTGAAAATGCATGAAAAGCTTGGTGCAATATCTTAGTGAAGCCAAGCGTTACCAAATCCAGATTTCCAAACTGCATTTAAAACATGCCCAAAGCCGAAGATTATTTTCCATTGAACAAGATGAAGTGGCTTTAGCGTCTGTGATTCGAGATGAAAAACGTTTTGCTAAACTCATGGCAAAAACAGTAGCTCAAGGGGAATATGAATTAAAACCGGCTCGACTAAGGACGATTGTAGTTAATGGGAAAGAGCGCGAGTTATTTCATTTTCGACTTTCTGATTATCTTTTGCATGGGGTAATAGCTGATTTGATTTTAGAATTGATGTTGCCCAATTTTTCACCTTGTCTTTATTCTTATTTGAAAGGAAGAGATTGGTGGAAGGCGGTACAGAATTTTTCCCATTATGTGCGAGATTATCGTCAAAAAGTTAAAGATCCCAAAAAGCGGGGGATTTATGTATTGCGATGCGATATTAAAAGTTATACGGACACCATCCCCGTTGGCAATAGCTCACCGGTTTGGGAACAGTTAAAAGAACTTTTTAAGTTTTATCCTTCTTCTAAAAATGAATTAAAAATTTGGGGATTGATTCAACAAGTTTTGCGTCCTGAAGTGTATATTAAAAAAGGACAATGTTTCACCAAACTTGAAGGGGTTCCTACGGGATCACCCATTTCAACGACATTATTTAATTTTTATCTTCATCCGTTGGATAAAATGCTCGATCAAATTTCTGGAGCATTTTATGCGCGTTATTCGGATGATTTATTGTTTGCTCATCCTGAGCATAAAATTGTTGAACAAGCCAAAGAACAAATAAATACCATGCTGAAACAGCTTTTTTTAACGACAAATCCCGACAAGGAAAAAGAACTGTTTTTCAATGGAGCAGGGCGACCTTGCCCTTTGAAAAGGGCTAAAGCTGCTGTGGTGGTAGATTTTTTGGGGTGCAGCGTTTATTTTAATGCAACCGTTGCACTCAAACCTGAGAAATTAAGGGTGATATTGGAAGAGCTACGTCAAAGAATTTTGCGAACGGTTCAATCGATCAAAGATGATAACAAGGAAAAGGCGGGAAAGATTATTTGTCACATGATTAATGAAACATTGGATCCTAATTCGTCGCGGTCACAAAAATATGCAGACTTTTTAAGAAGTATTATTACTAATCGCGAACAACTCAAACAGATTGACTACTTATTGGCTGTCTTGGTTTTGGAAGGTTTAACAGGGAGTCAGTCGCCGCGCGGATTTCGACAATATTCTTATCAAAAAATGAGAAAAAAATGGGGTTTAATATCCCTTTGTCATGCGCGAAATCGATTTGGGCGAAGGTTAAATGACTATGAAGAAGTTGAATCAATGGTTTGATAATCAAAGAAAAAAGTCTGAAGCCATTGTTACTTTGGAAGAGACTTTATTGGGAGGAAGCTTTTTGCGCTATGCCTGGTTTCGTTTGAGATATTTTACTTTTCGAACTGTCGTTGAAGTGATGCTTCGTTTAATTGAGTTAAAAGTTCTCCTCACCTTATTGCCAACGGCTGTTGCTTACGTTTTGATCGGCATTAGAATTCTTTTAGTTTTGGGTAGTGGATTTTGGTGGGGCGCTTTGGAGGTATTTCGGGAAAAACTTCGTAAACTTCATCGAGCCGGTAAATCATTTAAAATGCCAGAGGTCATTGGTATATGGCTTTCTTTTAGTTTATTAATCAGTTTTTTGGGATTAGTGATTTTGTTGGGAGTGGGACTTGATAAATTGCGTCATGGGATCCGAATGGAAACCGTTTACGGGTTAATTTGTTTTTTTCGTTTTTTACTGGAAATTCCTCTTACGACATTTCATTCTGGTGTTTACGCCATACGCCGTATTTATCGACCGTTATATTGGATTGTGGCGATAGAACTTGTCAGTTCTTTAGGCAGTTTAGCATTATTTCCCTGGTTTGGGGTTTGGGCGTTGCCTCTGGCATTTTTAATTTCAAGTTTGCTGAATTTTTCTATCCGTTTTTATTATACTAAAAAAGTTTATTATTTTTATCGTTATTGGCCTTTATCATTGAATCTTTCTTTGAAAAAATGGCAACGGTTTGGGCCGCTATTAAAAAATGATCACTTTTTCATTGCAGGTTTAGCACACGCCTTCATGCGTTATGAAGTGTTGCTTTTGATTCTTTTCTTTCATCATATAAAAAGTGGATCAGAGTCGGGCAATATTTTAACGCTTATTTTTATTTTATCACCGCTTTTGGTTGCCAGTCGGGAATGGGCCCAGATGTTTTATTTTGACTTTAAGCGATTGGAAGAAGGGCTCTATGAGAATTTTCGTAAGCAATTTCAAAGGCAGGTAGAGGATTTTTCACTGCTTTGGGGGGTGGGCGTTTGGATCATGATTATGAGTCTTGGAACGTTAATTTTGAGAAATTTTTCTTTTGAATCTTTTCTTTGGTTGGCTCCCTTTTTTGTCATTAATTCCCTTTTGGCTTATGAACAGGTAAAAGCTTTTAGTGATAAAAATTATAATTTAGTCATTCAAAGCGGTTTTATTTTTTTTATAGGCACTGCTTTTCTTTGGAATTTTTCGTCCAGTCCCACAGCTCAATTTGCTTATTTGGGATTAACGACTTTAGGAGCCTTGCGTCAGGTAAGAAAAAATGAGGAGTTCTTGAATCAAGAGACGCCTCATGTGCTTTCTCTATTGGAATGGTTGGAAAAATTAAAAAATTTATCAGAGCCTGTTAAATGGGGATATCTTGAGATCAATAAAGAGGAAAAAATATGGCAACTGAAAGTTTTAGCTGAAGAAATTCGAGTTTGTTTCAATCGAGGAGGTGAAATAACCCTTTGTTTTCCGAATAAAATCTTATGGTTTGAGGGGGGGGCTTTTACTGCCGAAAAATTAATCAAGACAGGCGCTGGCTTAATCAAACAATGGACAATAACACCCTTTTATTCTCGCGGAATTGAGATTTTGCAAAGCGCTAAATTGAAAGAAGTGTTGGAACTGAATGATGAAATAAAAATTGGTCGCGAAAATTTAGTTTTGCGTTTTAAAGATAAATTTCCGAGATGTTTTATTTACGATTTTAATGAGGCAGGGCAGTTAGCTCATTTCAATGCCAAGGAAAGAAGAAGTATTTTATTTGATGCCGTTTTCTTTGCTAGAAATCTTTGCCCCTCGGCAAGTCGAAGTGCTTTTGAGGTAACGACACTGTTGGATCAGGGCAAAATAGAGCTAATTTTTGTTATTCCTAAAGCAAAGTTTTCACAAGCATTACGGGATCAATGGAGCAGTGAATTGCGAAAAAATAACATAAGTTATGCTATGATTTCTTAAGGCCGAGCGGGAACAGAAGTAGACAAATTAAGATTGGTGGAAAGGGTAGATCGAATCAAATTGGATGAAGTAAACGAGTCGTTAAGTTTTTCGATGGTTCGCAATGATAAAACAGCTTCATTGCCTTTTAAAGCATTAGCTTCTCGCTGAATGTTTTGAATCAAAAGCTCAGAACGTGAGTTGGCCTGCCACATTTTTAAAAGATCATTGGGTAATCGAAGTTCGGTTAAGGAAAAACTTTTTAATTGGACAATTTCTTCGAAGGTTAAAGGTTGCAAGAGTTGATTCATGCTGGATTGCATGTTTTGTTGGAATTGGTTTGCCATGTTTTCACGATGAATAATCCATTCCTTGGCTTCCGCTTGGGCTGCGAGGTTTTGAAAAGTCGTTTTCACTGTTGGAATGAAAAGGTTTTGTATGAGATTTTTGGAGTTCCCAATTTTTTGGTAAACTTTGGGAAAATTGTCCGGGTTTAAAATGAATAGTAAATTCACTTTGCCGCGAATCGGCTGCAAATCTTTCGAATAACCTTCCAAGTTCACCTCGTAATTTAACAGACGTAAATTGACAAATTCTATCCGACTAAAGAAAGGCCATTTGAAATGAAAGCCTTCATTGAGAAGGTTACCTTGAACTTGATTGCCTTGGATAAGGATGCCTTTGTAGCCTGGAGAGATATATACAACGACTCGTTGATAAACAAAATAAAGCACCCCAACAACAAGCAATAGCGGGAACCATTTGACCAAATGATCGCTGACTGATTTTTGAGGGTTGCGCATGGGATTGAAAAAGAGATTTAAAAATGGATTGCATTAAATTACAACTGAATCTTGTGATAAGTAAACGTTTTCTTAATCGCTCTGGTTTTTTAATTTTAACCCTGTTTTTTGTTGGGTTTGCTGGCTATTTTTTTATCGATTGGCGGTTTTTATGGCCAACTCCCAGTCTTGATCTCACCAAAAACCAGGAAGGTTTTTATCAGACTTCATTTCCCTCACGTGTTGGTCTTGCGCCTTATGTGCGAAATTATCTTTATGATTACTTTTTAACCAATCAAGCGCCTCGGCTTAATTTTGACACTTCTCCTCAGATAACTTTTTATGACCGGTTGAGCGCTGAAAAGCAAAAGAAGTTTAATGATGATTTTCATCTTGAATCAGGAAATGAAAGAAAAGCGTTAATTCGGCTGCTGGCTTCTTACACCAATGTTTTCATGCAAGTGGATCAAGATAAAATAACGATTAATACAGGGGCCGGAAATTCTTTGAGCGATTCATTGTTGCCGCCGGCTCGAGGTCGTTTGGCGACACTTATGCTTTTTGATAAGAAACAAGGCTTGTTTTTGAAAGCACCCTTTTTTTCTTATGGCACTTATTTGGTTAAAATTAATCACAATAATTTACGAGCGTTCATTGAAGATGAAAAGGGTTATTTGGAGGATAAAAGCTATCCTCAAATCTGTCGTTCTTTGGCCCAAATTCAAAAGGCAAATTTTTATTGGCGATTGACTTGTCTTTTTGTTGAAGGATATCGGCCAGAAATTTTTTCAGAACTCTCCCAGGATGAGAAAAATCTTCTCGTTGATATTGGTGGAATTTATATGGCGGAAGTTTGGCGCATGAAGAGCATGAATCTTAAAAAAGATATTCTTCAAATCCTTCCTGAAGCTTGTTTGCTCTCGCTTTATTTTAATAACGGGGGACATTTTTACATTTCTGAAAAAATCCAACCAAGCTTAAGAAGCTACCAGTCTTGCCGACATTTTTCTTTGCCGCACCGGGATTTTGTTTTTTATGCAGAGCCACATGACCAAGCGATTTCAACTTATTTAAGTAAAAAACATTTGTTGCTTTACCTTCAACTGCAATGGCTTATGCCAGGGGAATCGGATCGATTGTTAAAAAATCTTTCACGTTACCTCGATAATCCGACTTATTATAGTTTGTATGTGAAGTGGTTGATTAAGAGATTGATTAACATCCTTCAAAAAGATGCCAAGCTAGTATAAGAAAAACTTATAAGTGAAAAATGTTCATAATTATTTAAGAAAAATCTTGCTACAGATTTAAACAAAGATGAAAATGAGGCGTATGTGTAAAAAGCCCATTTTTATTTTCACCCTTTTCATTTTATTTTTTAAGCCGTCAGACACTTTTGCTGTTCTAAAGGAATGGACTGAAGTCATCAACTATGACAAACGGGAAAGGGTGGGTGTCAATCCTATTGGCCCCGGTAATGGAAATGTGCAAAGAGAGATATTGGATTTACAAACTTTTGGTAATTCATCGGTAGAATTTAAACGCTTATATCGCAGTCGATATCGCAACTATATTAGCAAGGCATGGGAGTTGGGTGCAGTCAATACTTGGCAACATAATTGGGCGTGGGAATTGAAAGATCGTGATAGTAAACACAATGGCTTTATCGATATTCGATTAAACACACCTGAAGGCGAAACAATAGATTTTTGGGCCACCGATAATACGGGAATGTTACGAGCACCAGGACCAAGTCGTGGTGAAAGGCTTTACCAATGGAAGCCCAATGGAAAATCGAAAAATGGTCAGACATTGGTAACGCCGGAAGGTTGGGAATATTACTTTGCTCGTACTGATCATCCTAATTACGCTTTAGTCGGCGTTCGGGATCCTGAAGGACAGATGTGGGAATTGGAATATGACAATCAAAATCGTCTCATCAAAATTCAAAACCGTTTTGGTCGATTTATTACTTTGGAGCGAAAGGAAATCAACGGACAAGAGCGCATCAGCAAAATCAAAAGCAGCGATGGACGAGAAGTGGTTTATAACTACGACACTTTTTTAGTTACGAACACCATTTTAAAAAGCGTGACTTATCCTGATGGCGAAAAAGCCAACTACACTTATGTGGGCGGCCAAAGTCTAACTGAGGGCAGGCCACTTTTGGCCACAGCGGATGATCCGATGTTGGAGGGCCCGGGATCTCACATTCGTTGGGTCTACAATTACGAACCTAAATTTGGTGTGGGTCGTGATTATATGGTTATAGGCATGGCTAAAGAGGAAAGAAATCTCTTAACAGATGAGCTGGTTGTCAGCTTGCCTTTAGGCGCTGGCAGTGAAAGTTGGGTGGTCGAAGGGGATGGCACGGGCACTTATCGAAAGTTTTACAAGGGATTGCTTGTGGAACGAGTGGATGGCGAAGGGCGATGGGAAAAGATTTTTTATTCGCAAGGCGGCTTTGGTTATGTGAGTAAACGGCTTTATCCCAATGGTGCTGAAATTAACTACCAGCATGATGCACAAGGTCGGATCACCAAGCAGATCGATCCTTTGGGCAACAGCCGTAGCTACGCTTATAATGCTAACGGCTTTCTATTAACTAGCACCGATGAAGAAGGTCATACCACAACCATTGAACGCAACGAAGAAGATCTTCCCATCAAAAAAACCTATCCGGATGGTACTAGCGAAAGTTGGACTTACAATTCTGATAACCAAATGTTAACTCACACCGCTCGCAACGGCGGCATCACCACATATACATATTACCAGGGCGAACCCGGAGGATGGTATGGCGACTTAAAAACAGTTACCGATGCCTTGGGCAATGTCACGACTTATACTCATAATGCAGCGGGAAATATTCTTACCCAAACCGATGCTTTGAATCATACCACTAGCTACGCCTACAATGCCCGGGGCAAATTATTAACCATCACCTATCCTGACAATAGCCAATACATCAAAACCTACGACACCTATGGAAACTTGATACAGGACGAAAACGAACTCGGCTTTGCGACTACTTATACTTACGATGAATACAACCGATTAAAAACCCTTACCGATCCCGAAGGTGGAAAAACCACCTACCAATACGGTAAAGCGCCCGATTGTGGAACTTGTAGTGCTGCTACGACGATTAGCAAAATCATCGATCCTGAGGGTAGGGAAATCCACTATTTCTACGACAAAAGCGGCAATCGCACCCAACAAATCGAAGGCGCTAATACTCCTGATGCCGCCATCACCACATATATATATGATGCAGTAAGTGATCTAACCGGTATCACCGACCCCAACGGTCATCAAACCACCCAGAGCTACGATCTCAACCACAAACTTCTTACCCGGACCGACCCACTGGGCAACATCACCAGCTACACTTACGACAAAGTTGGCAACCTCAAAACCGAAACCCGAGCTAATGGCGCTGTAACTTCTTACCATTATGATTCCATGGATCGACTCATTAAAACTGTCGATGCTGAAAACAACATCACCCAGATGGCCTACGACAACAGCGATAATCTGGAAAAATTAATCGACGCTAAAAACAGCACTTACACTTACACGTATGATTTACTCAACCGTCGCAAAAGCTTGATTTACCCCGATAACAGCAAGGAAAACTGGGATTACGATAAAGCTGGAAACTTAAAAACTTACACCGCCCGCAATGGCGCAACACGCACCTGCACCTATGATTTGCGCGATCGCGAGCTTACCTGTGATTGGAGCGATAACACCGCTGATGTGATTAAAACTTATGATTTAGCAGGTCGCTTACTGACTTTGAATAATGCCAATAGCCAGTTGACTTACAGTTATGATGCTGCGAATCGGCTCTTGAGCGAAACACAGAAATTAAGCGATCAGCCATCAGCTTTCAGTGTTCAGTATACCTACGATAAAAGCGGACTGAAAAAGACCATGACTTATCCCAATGGCACATTACTAAGTTACGCTTATACAGCCAGAAAACAGCTCAAAACCATTTCCCAAAATCAGCAACTGCTGGTCAGCTATACTTATGACAAAGTTGGGAATCGATTAACCAAAAGTTTAACTCCCAATAATATTACCCAATTAGCGACTTATCAATACGATACCGCCAATCGATTGAAAAACATTACGCGGTCCAGTGATCAGAATATATTTGATGCACTGGATTATGTTTACAATACCGTCAACAACATCACCTCGCGCAAACAAAAAGCCCTTTTCTCCATTGTAACCGATTATCAATACGACAAAACCGATCAGCTCAAACAAGCTTTCTATAACGAAGGCAAACGCGTGGTCGACTACCAATGGGACAAAGTGGGGAATCGAATTCAAGTCAACGACAACTGGTTAAATCAGCCTACGACTTATCAAGCGAACAATCTTAATCAATACGAAGTAGCACAGGCATCCGTGCCTGTAAATTTTAGCTACGACAACAACGGCAATTTAACCGCAGAGAACGCTGAGGGCGCAGAGAAAACTTATAGTTACGATAGCCAAAACAGACTTTCCTCCGCAAACTCTATGAACTCAGTGGTAAAATGTTTTTATGACGCACGCAATAGAGTAATTAAACGCGAAATCAATGGTGAAGTGATTTATTTGGTTTATGACGATTGGAACCTCATCGCTGAATATAATAGTAAAGCTCAACTGATTGCTAGCTACATCCACGGTGCCAACATCGACGAACTCATTAGCAAAACCGAAAATGGCGACACCGTTTACTATCACCAAGACGCTTTAGGCAACGTCATTCATCTAACCAGCGCCAAAGGCCAAATCGTTGAAAGCTACCAATACGACGCCTTTGGCGAGCCCACAATTTATAATGCCCAAGGTCAAGAGTTAAGCGCTTCGTCTTTCGGTAATAGATTTTTATTCACAGGTCGTGAATATTTAAAAGAGATTGGATTGTATGACTATCGAAACCGCGTCTATTCGCCAGAGTTGGGGAGGTTCCTTCAGACCGATCCGGTTCGTTTCAATGCAGGGGATGTAAATTTGTATAGATATGTTTTTAATGAGCCAATTGATAAAAAAGATCCTTCAGGCTTGTTGGTTTATTGTGAAGATATTGTAATAAGTCCCCCAACTTGGCGTGACACTGGTCAGATCGGTTACAATGCTCGTACAGAGGTAGTACATTTCGCTATGATTTGGTATTTTGAATACAGAATAGAAAGCGTAGATCACTTATGGGAAAAACGCATGACCGTTCGAACTATTTGCAAGTGTCCAGATGGGACAGTCGTTTCGGATCAAGTTCATGATAAGCTCTTGGATCAAGAATGGCGTTTTCATCATGTAATGTCGGTCATACTTGTTAAGTCATGGATGGTTGGGGCTCCCTAATGAAAACTACTAAAAATATGAAAATTGTCTTAGCTATAACTTGTTTATTATTGGGAATAATATCTGCACCATGGATATCGACTCCTCTTTTAGAGTTTTGTCTAAAACGTATTGTAGGAATTTACCATCCTAATGAATTTGCTTTTAATCAGAAAATGCAAAATATTTTTCCATTTGTGATTGTTTTAACGGGATTGATTATTGGAGGATGTTTGTTTTACCTCATTAAACTTTTAGTATATTTGATATTTCGTCGAAAAATATAACTTATTATTAATGAAGGGTCATCCCTAGAACAGAGGGTTAGATTTATGAGGCAACCAATAGCAGGAAGTGTGCCGGCTATGACTAAATCAGCCCTTGGCGCAAGCTTCTTAGACGTCAGTGAATGGGGTCAGAGCATGACTGTCAACAAAACAAGCGATGCTAAACACATCATGAAATGGAGCAAAAAGCTAATGGTTGAGCAGGTTTTTCGAGGGCAATAACTGAAAGAATAAGTAATTCACGACATAAATATTGCCATGATTAAATCAAAATATTTTTTTATTATTTACTATGCCATTGGCGCTTTCTTATTAGCGTTGTTATTAAGTGATTGGTTAGCAGTAAATTATCGATGGCAAAAAGAGGGTTTGGAATTGTTTCTTTTTATTATATTTTATTCAGTTTCGGCTTATCTCAGTGAAAATTTTTTAAGGTTTGATAAACGCAAAAAGTCTTAATCGGAATAATATTAAACAGAAAATTTATTTTATGAAAAAAACACTTTTACTTCTGTGTTTCATTAATCTTTTTCAGGTCAGTTATGGCACCATCTTTTTGCAGGACTCTTTTCCTGTAGATGGGAGTTTGAATGGTAAACTACCGTTAATAGGTTCTGTCTGGACAAATAATTCAGGCAGTTTGGATCAGATGAAAGTGATTGGAGGGAGGGTTATATTTAATGGAGGTGACAATCAAGATGTTCAATCGTTATTTGCTTGGGGTGGTGGGGGAAGTCTTTTTGTGGGTTTTACCGTTAATGCTGCAGTTGTTCCGAATGCTGGAACAGGCGATTATATTGGATCATTTCGATCCAGCAGTTTTTTTAATGGTCGTATCTTTTACTCTCGCCCTAATGGTTCACCTCCAGACACTTTTCGTATGGGCATTGCAACGAATGGCTCTATTCCAGTTGTGGAGTGGCCTATGGATTTGCCTATTAATACTGATTTTCGAGTGGTAGTGCGTATGATTGAGAATGGTGCGAATGATAATGTCACGCTTTGGATTAATCCTGCTAGCATGGCTGATCCTTCTGTCGCCACGGAGAATGTTAGTTTGTTTAATGCGATTAGCGGTTTCATTTTAAGACAGGGTGGTAGTTTGACTGGTAAAGTGAGTATTGATGATTTAGTTGTCACAGATAATTTCACAAATGCGGCAGTGGTTAATACTCCTCCGACTATTGAAGGCCAAGGCGTTGCCAATGTAACACTAGGCAAAAATCCGTCCCCAACTATTATTAATTTACATCCCGCTTTTCAAGATGCAGAAACAGCAGATAGCGACCTCGTATATTCGGTGATAGCAACGAACTTGGTGTTGGGTGATCCACAGCTCTTTAGTGGTATCGCAATCGATAATGTGGCTGATACTTTAACTTTAAGTTATCAACCAGAAAAATTGGCTATTTTTAATATTACAGTTCGAGCTATGGATGAAGGAGGTTTATTTGGTGATGATACTTTTCAAGTTTCGGTTGGTCCTCCTGTTCCGCCATTAGTTATTACTAACATAGTTATTACTCCTTCTAATGAAATGGTTTTAATTGGGCAAAAACTGTCCTTAATGGTGACCGGTTATGGAACTAATGCTTCGAGTAATCTTACTTTTTCTGTAACATGGAGCTCAGAAGCGCCTAACATTGCTACGGTTGATAATGCGGGGATTGTAACCGGGCTTAGTCCAGGTGAAACATCTATTACAGCAGTTTACGATAACCAAACCAACAGTGTGAATGTCAGTGTGCGAAAAGAATTTCTCATTAATTTTAGTAAAATCAAACCGGCGAAACAAACGCCCAAATTAAAGACAGGCAAAGGATTTGCTGTGAATGGCAAATTTGAAACCGGTAGTAATATTTTTACTAAAGCCGATATCATTGCGAAACCGTTAAAGATTCAGTTTGCTTTTCTGAGCAGCACTAATACCAATGACATTACGTTTCGTGACATCACCAAAATTACAGGATTCAAAGCGGTGAAAGCTGGTAACAAAGGTAAGTTCGTCGTCAAACCTGTCGGCACAGATTTACCCGCAGGCAACGTGACTGTGCTGTTACGTGCTTTCCTAGGCCCGGAAAATGTAAATCAAGAAATCTCACAAATCTTTACGAATGCAACACCGTTTGAAGTAAGGCGGAAGTAAGTGTCATAACAATGATTCCGATTATGAAAGAAAGCTTTTGGAGAAATTTGTTGGTATTTGTTGGATGCCTGTTGATTGCTTCCTTATTATTTCCTTTTTTGAAATTGGGATCTTATTATTTGCTTATTGAAGGCAAAAATTTTTCGGGCTTATTTCGTCACATCTACATAGCTATACTAAGCTATTTTCCAACGGCTGTATTTTTTTTGCTGTTTGGTTTTATCATCTCATATTCATTAAAAACTTTGAAACTATTTTACTGGGTTTTGTTATTTGGAATATGCGTTTCGCTCATATCTTATATTCGATATGTGATGTATGGAGAAGTTTCTGGTCCGATTTGGTTTCGTATTTTATTTTACATGAAATTTCTAATTCCTCCTGTAGCTTCTGTTCTGGGATTTGTAATTTTCCGAAAATTAATGGAAAGATTGCGAACTCGCAATGAACATTCTCATTCATGAGATACGAATTTTATATGATGATCAGGGATTATTAACTTTTTGATAACAATTACTCTCTAACTTTCAATTCTTGCTTAATTGGGGGCAGCATAATTTTTATGAAGTATTTCTTAGCTTTTTTATTTGTTTTGGCGGGCATATTTATGTTGTATTATCAAGTGCGTGTTCATGGTGTTATGTTTGTTGCACAGATTGTAATCGCGGTAAATTTATTTTATAGTGCAGTTTGGCTTTGGGGTGCGCAGGATATCGTACTATTTAAGCGATCAAAATCACAAAACTCTAAAACCAAATTATAAATGATATTTATGATTCAAAAAAGATTTAAGAAATTAGCAAGTTATGGGGTGTTGATGCTTTTGTTTAGTGGTTGTTCACGTTCTTGGCATGTTAATGATGCATCGACAGAAGGTGATGTTTTTACAAAAGCTGTAGGGGATAAAGAAAAGGGGAATGGCTCAGTTAATAAACCATTTTTAACTATTGAACAGGCAGTTCAAAAAGCTTCGCCTGGTGATACTATTTTTATTGATACCGGGGTTTATACTAATCCGGTGGATCAAGCGGTTTCTGTCGTTGTTTCCGTCGATAAACCCAAATTAAGTGTGGAAGGCGCAGGGGTTGAGAAAACTAGGATACAACTTCCGACTAATCCTAAAGAGTTTCAATGCGGTATTAGAATTGCAGCAGAGAAAGTCAGGCTTCAAAATCTTAGTATAAAAGGAGGAACCTTGGGAGTTTTCATACATCAAACGAGTCAAGCTGTGGTTAAAAATGTAAACGCCGAAGGACAAACAGCGCATGGTTTTTTATTAGACCAAGCGCAAAAGTGTGAGCTGAGCGATTGCCAAGCTCAAAAAATTGGGTTTCGAGGATTTCAATTAAAAGACGCGACTGACAACAAGATACATCATAACCTTTCCAAGGAAAATGGTAATGCCGGGTTTTGTTTGTCATCATCGGCGGGAAATAGTTTGCAACAAAATATTGCTCAGGATAATGCCACCAGTGGATTCTTTATTAATGGATCAAGCCAGAGTAATTTGATTGCAAACAATCGAGCGATTTCTAATGGGATAGGAGGCTTTTATCTTTATGGAAAAAGCAGAGAAAATCAGTTGAAAAATAATTTTTCTCAAGGCAATGGGGTGGGGATTTCTCTCAATAATTCTTATGCCAACACATTATCCGAGAACCAGATTTGTTCCAATAAAGGTTACGGCGTTGTTTGCAAATCAGGCAGTGATTCCAATAAAATCTTGGGCAATCGACTTAGCAAAAATAAAGCGCCACAGATTTGTATTGCTAAAGAGAACGAGAAAAATAATAGAGTTGAGAATAACGTTGTTGAAAATTGAAGAGTGAAACAGCGATTAAAAAGTTTCCAGTATGCCGGGCAGGGGCTAGTCACTTTTTTGCGAACTCAGCCCAACGCATGGATTCATGCTTTAGCGACGGTTGTCGTAATCATTATGGGAATTTTTTTCTCTATTAGTCGCATGGAGTGGGTTGGCATTATTATGGCGATAGGTTTGGTCTGGGTGGCAGAATCGTTTAATACAGCAATAGAATTTCTGGCTGATGAGGTTACCCAAGAAAAACGTGAATTAATTGGTAAAGCAAAAGATGTTGCGGCTTGTGGAGTGCTGTTCGCTTCGTTGATAGCACTACTTGTTGGGATTGCGATTTTTTGGCCTTATTTAGTTTCGTTTTGATAGACTCATTGTTTGTTATGAGTGCTCATTTTTTTGATGGTGAGATGGTAAATGATAAAACTAAACCTGCCGCGCTAGGACTCGAACCTAGAACACTCAGATCCAGAATCTGATGTGCTACCAATTGCACCACGCGGCACTGAATGAATTAAGTTTTATCGTAAAAAATGGGATTGAAAAGGAAATCGTTTGGGGCAAAGTTAAGGAATTGAGAATGAAGAATAAAGAGGCTACGAGTTCAGGCTAGTAGTCAAATTGGCAAATAAAAACACGCTCTTGCTTGCCTTTCGTAGGTTTTCAAGGCAATTTCTTGTAGGACATGAAGTTAAATCAGGCTATTTGGGATAAAGTTGGAACGCGACGTTTGTTGTATCATCCGGATCGTGAGCATGATGCGTGTGGTGTGGGGCTTGTTGCGAATATTCATGGCACGCGGTCGCATGAAATTTTGAAGATTGCGATTACTTCGGTGTGCAATTTGAATCATCGTGGTGCCATTGATGCGGATGCGAAGACGGGTGATGGCGCAGGTATTTTAACGCAGATTCCGCATGAGCTTTTTGCCAAGGTGGTGGAGCAGATGGGGCATCGTTTGTATCAACCTCAGGATTTGGGTGTGGGGATGATGTTTTTACCGCGCCAAAATGCTTACAATCAAGCGCGTTGTCGTCAGATCGTGGAGGAAACACTTCAAAAGCGTGGTTTGTTTTTATTTGGCTGGCGTGTGGTGCCTGTTAAGCAAAAGGTTTTGGGTGATAAGGCGTTGTCGACTTGTCCTCAGATTGAACAGGTGCTCGTAGGGCGTCCGGCCGGCATGAAGATTACGGACGATGAGTATGAGCGTTTGCTTTTTTTGTGTCGCAATGAAATTGAGGATCGCGCGTTGGCTGATCAAATCCCGGATTTTTATATTCCCTCGTTTTCGAGTCGCACGATTGTTTATAAGGGGTTGTTAGCATCGCCGCAGTTACCGCAATTTTATCCTGATTTGAAAGATGCTAATTATAAAACGGCGGTAGCAGTTTTTCATCAACGTTACAGCACGAACACGTTTCCCACGTGGCCGTTGGCGCATCCGTTTCGGGTGGTATCGCATAATGGTGAAATCAATACAATTCGCGGCAATCGCAATTGGATGCATGCGCGCGAGGCCGAGTTACAGGCAGATTTTTGGGGTGAAGATATTAAGCATTTGCGCCCCATTATTCAGGATGGAGGAAGTGATTCGGCAAGTTTGGATAATGCGGCGGAGGTGCTTTTTATGTCGGGTCGGGATTTGTTGCATAGCATGATGATGTTGGTGCCGCCAGCCTGGGAAAATGAAAAAGAGTTATCGCAAGCTGTGCGCGATTTTTATCATTATCATGCTTGTTTGAATGAGCCGTGGGATGGTCCTGCTGCGTTAGTTTTTTCGGATGGATTAAAAGTGGGCGCTTGTTTGGATCGTAATGGGTTGCGTCCTGCACGTTATACCATTCGTAAAAATGGTATTTTTGTTTTGGCTTCGGAAGTAGGCACGAGCGCTTTGGGGGATGCAGACGTAATTGAAAAAGGGCGTTTGGCTCCGGGCGAAATGATTGCGATTGATTTGGTAAAAGGAAAATTGTTACGCGATCAAGAAATCAAAACGCATTTCGCTTCGCAAAAACCTTATGGAGAATGGGTCAAAAAACATTTGTTCGAATTAAAGGGAGCGAATCAAGAGCATGCTCTGGATCAGTTCGAAGCTAGCTCTTTAGTGCAGCAACAACTTTGCTTTGGTTACAATGAAGAAGAGCTAAAAATGATTGTGGCGCCGATGGCGCTCTACGGAGAAGAACCGATTGGAAGCATGGGGGATGACACGCCATTGGCGGTGTTATCGAAAAAGCCGCGTTTGCTTTATACTTATTTCAAACAGTTATTTGCTCAGGTGACCAATCCGCCGATTGATCCGATTCGCGAGAAAAATGTGATGTCTTTAGCGACTTATACGGGTCGCCGTCATAATTGGTTATCGGAAACGCCACTTCATGCCCAGTTGCTCAAGTTAGACACGCCGTTTCTGTTCAATGAGCAGGTGAAAACTTTATTGAATTTAAAAAATGATTCTTTAAAAACGGTGCGATTATCTTGTCTTTTTGCCGTGTCATCGGGTCGAGAAGGATTACGTAAGGCCATTGAAAATTTGTGTTCTGAAGTGGAGAAAGCGGTAGATCAAGGGGCGAGCATGGTTATTTTATCAGATCGTGGCGTGACTTCCGAACTGGTTGCCATGCCGATGCTGCTAGCTTTGGGTGCGGTGCATCATGCGCTAATTCGCGCAGGCAAACGTATGCGCTGCAGTTTTAT
The DNA here is from genome assembly GCA_019694135.1 of Verrucomicrobiia bacterium. NCBI lineage: Bacteria > Pseudomonadati > Verrucomicrobiota > Verrucomicrobiia > Verrucomicrobiia bacterium. The sequence goes on from JAIBCM010000004.1 coordinate 264,779, forward strand.
TTGCGAAACAGCCGAGGCTCGTGATGTGCATCAGTATGCTTGTTTGATCAGTTATGGTGCTTCGGGAATTAATCCCTGGTTGGCTTTAGACACTTTGCGTGACCTACATGCAAAGGGAAGTTTAGGTGAATTAAGTTTAGCTCAAGCTTTGGAAAATTACGCGACAGCCTTGAATAAAGGGTTGCTTAAGATTATGTCGAAAATGGGAATTTCGACTGTAAGTAGTTATCGCGGTGCACAGATTTTTGAAGCAATTGGCGTTTCTGAAGCATTGATTGAGCAATGTTTTAAAGGAACAACTTCACAAATTGGTGGTGTGGACATCGAAGAAATTGCTGACGAATCTTTAGCCCGTCACGCGTTAGGTTACGGAAACAATGGAGAAAATGTTGGCGACCCAAAATTGTTTGATGCCGGGTATTATCGCAATCGACAAGGTGGCGAAATGCATGCGATCACAGCGCCAGTGATTCAAAATTTTCATACTTTTGTTGGACTCAAAGGCGCAGATAAAGCCAACCAAATGGAAGATTACAAAAAATATGTGGCTGCCACTTTGGAAAATTCGCCAGTTTCTTTAAAACATCTTTTGGCTTTCAAAGCTGCGCAACCAATTTCTATTGATGAAGTCGAGCCATTAGAGGAGATTCGTCAACGTTTTACCACTGCAGGTATGTCGCTAGGTGCTTTATCCCCGGAAGCGCATGAGGCACTAGCTATAGCGATGAATCGAATTGGTGGAAAATCCAATTCCGGTGAGGGTGGCGAAGATCCTGCGCGATTTACCATTCGCGAAAATGGAGATTCGGCTAATAGCGCGATTAAACAAGTAGCTTCGGGACGATTTGGTGTAACGGCAGAATATTTGGCATCGGCGAAAGAGTTGGAAATTAAAATGGCACAGGGCGCCAAACCCGGTGAAGGGGGGCAATTGCCGGGTTACAAAGTCAATGGATTGATTTCGCAACTGCGTCGCAGTGTGCCTGGCATTACGTTAATTTCGCCGCCGCCGCATCATGATATTTATAGCATCGAAGATTTGGCGCAGTTAATTTACGACTTGAAACAAGCTAATCCGCGCGCAAAAGTTTGCGTGAAATTGGTTGCGGAAAGTGGTGTGGGCACGATTGCTGCGGGTGTGGCTAAAGCGCATGCCGATATTGTTTTAATTAGTGGTCACGAAGGTGGCACGGGAGCTTCTCCTTTGTCTTCGATTAAAAATGCGGGTGGTCCTTGGGAAATTGGATTGGCTGAAGCGCATCAGGTGCTGGTTTTAAATGGGCTACGAAATCGTGTGACTTTGCGTACGGATGGTGGAATTAAAAATGGCATGGATATTGTCATGGCTGCGATGTTAGGCGCGGAAGAATTTAATTTTGGCACGACCGCACTGATTGCGATGGGCTGTGTGTATGTGCGTCAATGTCATCTTAACACGTGTCCTGTGGGTATTGCGACTCAGGATGAGCGTTTGCGCACCAAGTTTCGCGGATCGCCGGATATGGTGGTGAATTTTTTCAATGGTGTCGCACAAGAGGTGCGTGAAATTTTGGCTTCGTTAGGGGTTCGAACTTTGAATGAAATTATTGGTCGAGTTGATTTCTTGCAACAACGCAAAACCGGAAATCCTAAATTCGATAAAATTGATTTGAGTCGTTTATTAGCCATGCCGCCTGTGGATAATGACACGCCGCTTTATCATACTTGGGAACGCAACGATAAAAAAGAGGATCGGCCTTTGGATGATGTGATTTTGCAGGATTCTAAGACTGCGCTGCGAACCAAACGTAAGGTGGTGTTGGAATATCCGGTGAAAAATATTCAGCGTTGTGTGGGCACGAAATTGAGTGGAGAAATTGCTTATCGTTACGGCGAAGAAGGATTGCCGCAGGGCACGGTTCACTTAAAATTGAAAGGGACAGCGGGACAGAGTTTAGGCGCGTTTTTAGCTAAGGGAGTTCGTATTACTCTAGTTGGTGAAGCTAATGATTATGTGGGCAAGGGAATGAATGGGGGAGAGATTATTTTAATGCCTTCGCCTAAAGTTAAATATGAAGCGGAAGCCAATTCGATCTGTGGCAATACTGTGCTGTATGGCGCAACGGGAGGAGAATTCTTTGCTTGTGGTCGTGCGGGAGAACGATTTGCGGTGCGAAATAGTGGTGCTGTTGCGGTGATTGAAGGAGTAGGCGATCATGGTTGTGAGTATATGACCAATGGCATGGTAATTGTATTAGGTGAAACCGGGAAAAATTTTGCAGCTGGTATGAGTGGTGGAGTAGCCTATGTGTTGGATGAAAATGAAACTTTTTCCAATAAATACAATTCTACTATGGTTAATTTGCAACGCATCAATCTTGATGATGCAAGTTTAGTGAAAGAACAAATCTATAAGCATTTGGAATTAACCGATAGCAAGCGCGCGAAAACCATTTTGGCAAAATGGAATCATTACGAAAAACTTTTCTGGAAGGTGATTCCTCATCCTCCCACAGCGACTGTAGGGAAACCTGAAGCCGCTGTAAAAAGCACGAATCCTTTACCAACACGCTTTTAAAGAATCAACATCGCATCACCATAGCTATAAAAGCGATAGTTGTGTTGAATCGCGTCTTCATAGATTTTTTTCAAAAAATCGATACCTCTTAAATAGCGGAGTGACACAGGTTTTTTATTTTCTAAAAAAGCGCTTACTAACATTAATAAAGTAGAGCGAGGAAGATGAAAATTGGTTAGGAGTGCATCCGTATTGCTGAATGTATAGGGAGGATAAATAAAAATATTTGTACTTCCTTGAAGTGAAGGATGATGGGCTAATGTTTCTAAAACGCGGCAACTGGTTGTGCCAACTGCAACACGACGTTTTGCCTTGGTAATGGTCTTGGCCACTTCGGTAGTGACCTGGAATTTTTCTCGATGCATGTCGTGGTCTTGAATTTTTTCTGTTTTTACTGGGCGAAAAGTTCCCAAACCCACGTGAAGGGTAACAAAGGCGTGAGGGATTTTTTCTAAAAGGCTGGGAGTTAAATGAAATCCCGCAGTGGGAGCGGCTACAGAACCGATATGTTGCGCATAAACCGTTTGATAACGTTCTTTGTCTTCTTTAAAAATAATATTTTGAGTTTGGCGTTGTTGTTCAATGTAAGGAGGAAGTGGCACTTGCCCGAAATCATCTAAATTGAAGGGTCTATGAAAACGAACAACCCGCTCGCCCGTTTCTAAAGTTCGTAAAACTTCAGCCGTAAGTGGTGGATCATTTGGTAAGGAGCTTTGAAAAAACAGTGAAGCTCCCGCGCGTGTTTTTTTCCCGGGGCTGGCAAGACAAAGCCAATGCTGTGGTGAAGTTTCTTCTAAGAGCAGTAGTTCCACTTTTTGATCTGCGGTGATCAATCGTGCTGGAAAAACTTTAGTGTCGTTTAAAATCCAAAGATCGCCTGGATCAAGCCATTGTAACAGATCCGCAACAGAATGATGTTGCCAAGTTTGAGTCTTACGATCTACCACTAGCAATTTTGCTTGATCTCGTTGTGCCAAAGGATGAGTCGCAATCCGATCGGGCGGAAGGTGAAAATCAAAATCGGCGGTTAACATTAAATCAGTATGTAGTGCCAACTTTTTGAGTGCAAGGCAAGCGCTTAACAGTGACAGAGTAAAACAGTTTTAAAAATCGAACAGTCAATTGCAAGTCTATCACTGTTGCTTTTTACTGGCCAGTTCTTTTTCTTGAAAGATTTTGCCTGTTATAAAAACACTTGTAACACCTAATAGAGTAAATCCTAAAAGGATGCCTCCAACCTTGTCATGATCATACATTGTCAATAAAACACCTGCTATTAAAAATAATATCACCAAAATAAATGCAAATATTTGACCACGTCCGCTTTGATCAGTTTGACGAGGAATGGCGTAAGATTCTAAAGCTCTTCTGTGTTCAGATTGTTTTTTAAATTCTTGAAATATTAAATCGGCTGAACCAGGAACAATCTCGTTAAAAGCTTTTAAGTGTGATGGATGCGGGATGGCCCCACTATAGCTTTCCTGAATAGAGACATTAGTTCTTATAGTCTCAATTGCTAATTTTAGTATCTCATCTACTTTTTCTTTAGGAATATCGTCTAAAGCATGTGGCTTCTTTTGAAGAAGAGCTTCTTCAATTTGCTGAATTTCAGACGAATCCTGTTTTTCCTTATCCGCCAAATTAGTCCTTAAGTTTTGGAGCTACTTTATCTCGATAAACAGAAATGAATGAATTAAGAAGATCTTGAGAAACTACTCCCCAATCTTCCTTAAGAGCTCTCATATCAGCTTCTTCGGGAGTAGAACTAGAATTAAAGCTATAATAATTACCAGCGATACCAAATAGACTGCCAACGGATGTTACAACGTTAGGAGTGCTATACAAAAAATCTGTTCTAAATTGTCCCATAACTAAATATATTTAAAATTTCTGTGGTAACAAGGTTTTGGGAAAAGACATTAACGCGAAATATACTTCTCGACTAGTTGAATTGTCAACTACTTTTACTAATATTTTAATCTAAATTAATCAATTGTTTTAGGGTTAAGCGAATACCTACGAGTGCTTGTGTTTTAAGCTCTTCCATTTGAGGACTACCCCAAAATATTTGCTCCATTACTGGCAAATCTAGTCGCGTTTTATCTCCTGAAGAAAAATCCGCGACTTCCTTATCTATTCTTAATACATGTAACTATTTCCATGTAACCTTTTTACTAAAAAGGCAAGCGGCATCGCGCGGCACCGAGGGTTTTACCTCGTAAATGAGATTGCGCGATACAGGGTTCGAACCTGTGACCTCCTGCGTGTGAAGCAGGCGCTCTACCGCTAAGCTAACCGCGCGCGAGTTGATAGCAAAATCGTAGCAAGTGAAATTCCCATTTGGCAACTGGATTTCATGGATGCTTAAGGTGAATAAAAAAAGTGGGTTCGACTTTTGTCGCGTCAAGGAAAGAGGGAGGGGGACTCCCTTAAAGAAAAACGCGTGTCGAACCCGATATAGATAAGACGTCACCAGGAAAGAAGTGCTTCAAAAAAAATTCTTTTGTCTTTTTACCCTAAGCTTGCCGGTGAGAGAGGTTATTGCTAAGGGAATAAGATGCGTTTTTTAGTAACAGGCGGAGCAGGCTTCATTGGATCACATTTTTGTGATTGGGCATTGCAAGCGGGTCATGAAGTTACCATTATTGATGATTTTAATGATTTTTATGATCCAGCTATTAAACGTTCTAATATTAAAGGGATCATTCGAGACATTCATTTAATCGAGGGCGATATTCGTGACAAGACAGCTGTGAAACGGGCTTTTACTGAGAAGCCTGTGGATGCGGTGGTGCATATTGCGGCGCGAGCTGGGGTGCGACCTTCAATTCAAAATCCGCAATTATATGTGGAAACCAATGTGTTGGGCACTTTGAATTTGCTAGAGGCTTGTCGCGAATTAGAGATTAAAAAATTTATTTTTGCTTCGACCTCTTCGATTTATGGAGTGAATCCTAAAGTGCCGTTTAGCGAGGATGATTTGGTGCAATCGACCATTTCTCCTTATGCTTCGACCAAGCTTTGTTGTGAGCAGCTTTGTTCGAATTATTCGCGTCTTTATGGAATGCAGATTAATTGTCTGCGTTTTTTTACTGTTTATGGACCTCGACAACGGCCGGATTTGGCGATTCATAAATTTGCTTCTGCTTTATTGCAAGGAAAGCCGATTGATCAGTATGGCGATGGCACAACGCGTCGTGATTATACTTATATCGAAGATATCATCAGTGGAATGGTGGCTGCGGTAAATTATGATCAAACTCCTTATGAAATTATTAATTTAGGTGAAAATGAAACAACGACTTTAAAGCGGTTGATTGAGCTCTTGGAGCAAGAGTTGGGAGTTCGCGCTAAAATTAATCAGTTGCCCGATCAACCTGGCGATGTTCCTGTGACTTATGCGAATATTAGCAAGGCAAAACGCTTGTTTGGCTATCATCCTCAAACGAAAATTGAAGCGGGAATCAAAAAATTTGTGAAATGGTTAAAATCATCGGAGAGCTTATGAAGTATTGGTTCCTTGTGATTGTTTTTATTTCTAATGAATTGTATGCCGCACCTTTTCAAGTGGGCGAAAAGTTAACTTACCAAGCGACTTGGGGGCCTTTTGTGGCAGCGGATTTAACTTTTGAGGTGGCGTCACCTTTTCAACCGGATCAATGGCGATTCCAAGGTTTTTGTCGTTCGCGCGGGTTGGTGGAGACTTTTTATCCCATTGAGAGTCGTGTGGAAAGTCGGGCGCTAAAGAGTCCTTTTGTTACTACAAGTTTTTATGAAAATCGTAAAGAAGGCACACGGCGTTTGCATCGCTATATGGAATTAGATTTTCAAAATAAATGGGGTCTTTGGTATAATTATATTTCTGGTGATATCAAGAAGTTGAAATTGAAAGAGGGATCAGCTGTTGATCTTTTTTCTGCTGTTTATTACGCTCGTAGTTTGAATTGGACAAAGGATCAAACGCGTCAAATTAATGTTTTTTACAATGGTAAATATCGTCCACTTTCCTTTACGGCACAAAATTTTCGAGAAACTAATGTGCCTCATTGGGGTAAACAAAAGACATTCGAATTGGTTTGTAGCGAAATTTTTCAAGCAGCCACCGATGTTCGAGGAAAACTTATTGTTATAGCTACTGCGGATGAAAGGCATATTCCCTTGGAAGCACGATTGGATGTCAAATGGGGAACGGTTAATTTGTTTTTGACTCAAGCTGAAAATGTTACGGGTGCTCCTTTAAAATATAGTAAATAAAAAATGAAAAAAATGAATTTCCCAGCATTAGATTTTTCTCGGATTAAAACTTATCCCATTCAGCGTCGTGCTAATAAGGTGAGTCAAGAGTCCTTGGCTAAAGTTTTTCAGCGGGGCGATTCTTTCGCGAAGTTTTATGATTCTTTGCCGCATATTTTGGTGGCGGACGATTTTCGCAATTTAGTTCAAGCGGTTGTGCAAGCGAATCGTGAGGGAAGGCCTGTGATTTTTGCGATGGGAGCGCATCCTATTAAATGCGGATTAAATCCAGTGTTCATTAATCTGATGCAGCGTGATGTAGTGAATGCGTTGATGTTTAATGGTGCAGGAGGTATTCACGATTTTGAGTTGGCCTATCAAGGTGAAACATCGGAAGATGTTTTAAAGGGGCTGGAAGATGGTAGTTTTGGTATGATTGATGAAACGGGACGTTTGATGAATCAAGCTTTTCAAATGGGTAACGAAAAAGGGTGGGGTGCTGGAAAAGCCTTGGGGCAATTTATTTGCGATTATCAATTTTCTCACAAATCTTTGAGTTTATTAGCTACGGCAACTGAACGAAAAATTCCCACAACTTTGCATATCGCGATTGGCACGGATATTATTCATCAGCACCCAACCACTCAAGGGGCAGTGTTGGGAGAAGTCAGCTATCGAGATTTTCAGACGCTGGCGGCGGTGGTTGCTCAATTGGAGGGAGGCGTATTTGTTAATTTTGGTTCGACTGTTATTATTCCTGAAGTTTTTTTAAAAGCATTGACGGTGGCAAGAAATTTGGGGCATAAAGTGGAAAAATTTACTACCGCTACTTTTGATATGAAGCATCATTATCGCCCAGCCCAGAATGTGGTTTCGCGTCCGGTTTCAATGGGTGGTAAAGGTTATTACATCGTGGGACATCATGAAATCATGATTCCCTTGTTCGCAGCTGCTATTTTGGAAGAGCTATGAAAGAAGCCATAAAACAATTTTTAGAATCGTTTCGTGCCAAAAAAATTTTGGTGATTGGCGATATTATGTTGGACGAATTTATCTGGGGAAAAGTTTCTCGTATTTCACCGGAAGCGCCGGTGCCTGTTGTGGAGGTGCAAAGAGAGGAATTTTTTACTGGTGGCGCAGCCAATGTTGCTCGCAATCTCCGTCCTTTTGGTGTTTCCGTTTTGATGATGGGAAGAGTGGGTAAGGATCGGGAAGGAAAACAGCTTTTGCAATTATTGAAAAAAGAGGGAGTGAAAACGGATTACATTTTAAATACTTCCACGCTCCCGACTATCGTGAAAACGCGCATCATTGCCAAAACACAACAAATGGTTCGTGTGGATAAGGAGGTGTGTGATGGTTTATCACAAGAACATTTTGCTCGTATTAAAACGCTGTTGAAAAAGGCACTACCGGAAGTCGACGCGGTCATCATTGAGGATTATGGGAAAGGTTTTGTGACTCAATCATTGGTCGATGAAGTGGCTAAACAATGCAAAAAATATAAAAAAATTTGGACGGTTGATCCTAATCCTAACAATCCTTTGAACTGGTTTGGCGCCACGGCAATTAAACCGAATCGTAATGAAGCTTTTCTTTTTTCGGGCGTTCTCTTTTCCGAGGATAAGAAACAGTTGCAACGCGTTGGGGAAACTTTGTTAAAGCGTTGGAAAGCACAATTGTTGCTCATTACTTTGGGGGAGCATGGCATGCAACTATTTCAAAAGGGAAAATCTTCTTACGCGAGTGCCACCAAAGCGCGGGAAGTTTTTGATGTGTCGGGAGCTGGCGATACTGCAATTGCGATTTTTACTTTGGCATTGTCTGCCGGAGCAACGCCTCAAGAAGCCACAGAAATGGCAAACCACGCGGCAGGTGTGGTAGTGGGTAAATTAGGCACTGCCACTTTAACCGCTTCGGAACTTTTAGAATCGTTTCAACGTGGATAATAAAGCTGTTTTTTTAGATCGTGATAATACGCTGATTGTGGATGTTCCTTATTTAAAGGATCCGACTCAAGTGCGTTTATTTCCTGAAACGCAACAGGAATTGAAACGCCTGAAAGACAATGGTTACTATTTGATTGTTATTTCCAATCAATCAGGAGTGGCTCGCGGACTTTGCACAAGCGATCAAGTTGAAGCAGTAAATCGAGAAATGGAGCGTCAACTTGAACCTGTTGTTTTGGATGCGATTTATATTTCACCCGATGGGCCGGATAATGAAAATTCTTTAACGCGCAAGCCTGCCCCTGGCATGATTTTTCAAGCGCGTGACCATTTTCATTTGAATTTAAAGCAATGCTTTATGATAGGTGATAAAATAATTGATGTGGAATGCGGCAAGAATGCTCAATGTAAGACGGTTCATTTGCGTCGTGATGGCTTGAGAGAAAATATTTGTGGTGCGGATTTTGTAGCAGGTGACCTCACCGAAACAATTAATTGGATTTTAAAACAAGAAAATGCGGAGAAATAAATGATGAAAGTTTTGGGAGTGATTCCAGCGCGTTATGGATCGAGCCGATTTCCGGGCAAGGCTTTGGCATTACTTGGTGACAAACCGATGATTCAATGGGTTTGGGAAAAGACAAAAAAAGCGAAAACAATTCATCAGTTGATTATAGCCACCGACGACAAACGCATTTTTGCAGCAGCTAAAAAGTTTGGCGCTGAAGTGGTAATGACCCGAAAAAATCATCCCAGCGGCACTGATCGCATTGCTGAAGTAGCCCAAAAAATAAAATGCGATCTAGTCGTTAATATTCAAGGCGATGAACCTTTTCTAAATCCCCAATCTATCGACACTGCAGTTAAAGCTTTGATGGCACAACCTCGCTTTCACATGAGCACTTTATGCGAAAAAATCGAAAAATTCGACGATTTAAAAACTCCCAATGTTGTTAAGGTCGTATTTGGTAAAGAAAACCAAGCGCTTTATTTTTCGCGTTATTCCATTCCATTTAATCGTGACCAAATCAAAACCGTCACTCACTATAAGCACATCGGCTTATACGTCTATCGCAAGGAAGCTCTTTTACGTCTGGTTCGATATCCCATTTCTCCATTAGAAAATGCCGAAAAACTCGAACAACTGCGTGCCTTGGAAAATGGTTATCGCATTTACGTCAAACCTATTACTTATTCCGGCTTTGGAATTGACACCCCACAGGATTTGCTTAAAGCCAAAAGATGGTTGAAAATAAAATCTAACCTTTAGCATTTTAGTTTTTTTTCATGGCTGATTTGTGAAAAGATGAGCTCTAAAATCCGTTAGTCAAGATCTGACCCCGTTCACCCCGTTCAGACGTTCACTTAGCCCCATCAGTTTATCTTACATCTTTTCCTTATCTAAGACAGTCCACAGCATTATTTATGAAATTCACATTATGTTCCTGAGTGTAATCAGCAAATAGCTCTACTGCAAATTCTGCAAGTTTCTTTTGAACAACAGGGGCTTTAAAAAAAACTAGTCTGTTAAAAGGAATTAGATTGTATATTGCTTCGGTATTTTTTCCTTCAGTGTAGTAAAGGTAACTGTTTACACCAGTAGCAATAACACCGATAACAACCGTTGGTGCGGTTGGGATGAGTGCCGCATAACTTAAAATATCAAGGCCTGTATGAGTATCTAAATTAATTATAAATTGATAAGTAACAGTATCAACCGGTTGACCCGTCCAAGCTTGTCGAAAACCGGCTTGAATGTTGTCAAGACCATTTAAAGCAAGTGCCCCACAGCCTAGAGCAAGGCCACCTCCCTCCGATCCTCCAATACAAACACCCCCGGCCCCTGCTTCCAGTAATCCTCCTAAAACTTGAAGACCACCAAAAATTCGAGTTTCAAGCTCTGAAGGCTCACCTGTATCTGTATATTTTGTTGGATCAACGGCAATCATTAAAATAAATAGCCCCAATGGATCAATGCCATTCACAGGATCTCCGTTGCAATAAGCAAAACGATTCAAACTAAGAGGATCGTAGGTGTTTCCGAGGAGGATGTCTTGGTTGAGGAAGCGGTGGAGTTGGGGGCAGT